>NZ_JAOQJI010000001.1:0-191713 GCF_025567125.1 Phocaeicola fibrisolvens
GAATTCAAATCCGTTTCATTCTAAAGGACTGCTTAAAAGACTGTATTTCAATAATTTCAAAGACCGATTAGCTAACTTTTATTGGACAGTAGTGAATTATAAAAGAAAATAAATGTCATAATATGTATTTGATAAGAATAAAATTAAATACAATAATGAAGATTAGGAATATCACATTAACAGAACTTTCGGAGAAAACAGGGCTAACTATCTCTAATCTTTCCAATATAAAGAATAATCGTATAGCCTCTATCAGATTTTCTACACTTGAAAAATTATGTAAGGTTTTAGACTGCCAACCTTGTGATATTTTAGTATATGAAGTAAAGATAACGTATTGATAACATAAACTCTTTCACTTTGCGCATACCTTTGCAGCATAAGTATAATGTAATATTTATAGCCTATGAAGAAAAGTTCTTATAAATATGGTCGTATATTTTATTATGGATTAGTGGTGGGTGCTGTAATTGGAATACTTATAATGTCGTATTTCCTTATATGCTATAATACATCATTATAAAGATTCACGATGGTTATGAAAATGAAGTTTATAATTTCAGGCATTCTGATTGTCGCTATCGGACTGGTACTGTCGCACACATATCGTCCGTATGTATATGAGAACCATATCAATGATTATCATCTGGCAGATGTGATAGGCAGTATCGTTTGCGTACCGGCTGCGGTATTATGCGTCTATGGCATTGAGAACAGATATTCGATAAAGCAATATACAATAGGGACTGCAATAGTCTATATTACATACGAGTTTCTCGGACTTTTCCATATACATAGCACTTTTGATATATATGATATTATTGCCATAATAATAAGCAGCCTTGTTTTTTACCGATTGTGTCTGTTATTTGGAGTTTCAAGCGGCAGATAGATGGTAAATTCTGTAAATTCTCCTTCTGTGCTGTTTACGAATATTCTTCCCTCATGCGCCTTTATCACCTGGTCAACAAAGTTCAGACCGAGTCCGAAGCCTGAAGCTCCGTTTCTGCGGCTGCGCTTTGCCGCCGCTGCACGTTCGTATTTCTGGAAAATGATTCTCTGGTCGGCTTCGGATATGCCCAGCCCATTGTCACGTACTTTCAGGATGGTGTAGCGTTCGCTCTCTTCAGTCGTGATGTGTATTTCCACACTCTCCTTTGAGTACTTGATGGCATTGTCAATCAGATTGCTTAATGCTTCATCCAGATAATCTTTGTCGGCATAAGCTGTTTTGGCCTGTAAGCTGATGGTAAAGTTTACAGGCTTCTGAGCCTTGGCTTTGAATTTATCAGTCAATGTCTCTATTATAGGAGTAAGCTCGACTTCTGTCTTGTTCATCTCCAGTTTATGGTTCTCCAGTTTGGAGATGGTCAGTATCTTGTTGGTGAGTGTTAACAGATGGTCAGTTTCGCTTTTTGCTATGTTCATGAATTTTTTCTTTATCTCCGGCTTAGAATCAATCCTTCCGCTTTCCAGCATATCTTGTACCATCATAATTGTGCTGAGGGGTGTTTTCATATCGTGTATCATAGCGTATGAGAAGTCTTCACGGATTTGGGAGATCTTATTTAATTTGAAGATAAGTTTAATTTGATAGACAGTGCAAACTATTGTTAGAGAAGTCATTATGATTGTTGTTATGAATATAATCCACATTTTATTAAATATATTCCAATATGGATTTGTCAAAACTAACTGCATGCCAATGGATTTATCTAATTTTATGGGAATAACTTCAGTCTTGATGATTCCTATTTGAGGGATTGTTATTCTTTTACTCGTTTGTATAACTTTATTAGAATCAACAATGCAGACAATAAATTCAGACTTAATATTTTTTTTACTTAGTTGCAAATTGGTAAGGGAATCTATTTCAGATAAAGAATATTTATAGCCTAATTTACTGATTCCGTCATATATATAAGTAGTTATTGAGATAGAATCGTTTGGTGCTCCTCCGCCTATGACAGTTCCATCTGGGACACTCTTCGATATTATATTAGCCTCTTTATACAATGCTTGGTCAAATAAATCTGTACATTCTTTTTTAATTTCTTCTTTTATAAAAAGATATGTATTGCAAAGCCATAAGCTTTGCAGTGAGAAGATGGAAATTAACCCTATAATTGTGATTAAGTGAATGTATTTTTGCTTAGACATTTTTATTGCAAAGTTAATAAGATTAAGCATATATGTCACTAAAGCTTTTGTAGAAAGCTTCTTAACCTAAAGATAACGTAGCGATAACATAAACTCTTGTGCTTTGCGCCTACCTTTGCCGCATAAGAAACAACGAAATAACATTAAAATATCAATTATGAGAAGAATAATGAGACTGGCTTTTGTAGCCATTGCAGGATTTGCCTGCTTGCCGGTTGCTGTCAGGGCACAGCAGATGCCTCCGGTACCGGTTGATAAGGAAGTGAGAATAGGTAAACTGGATAACGGACTTACATACTATATCCGTCATAATGAATATCCGAAGAATCAGGTGGACTTCTATATAGCCCAGAAGGTGGGTAGTATCCTGGAAGAGGACGACCAGCGCGGATTGGCGCATTTCCTTGAACACATGTGTTTCAACGGAACAAAAAACTTTCCGGGCAGCTCTATGATCAAATGGCTTGAGTCAGTAGGTGTGAAGTTCGGTTATAACCTGAATGCCTATACGAGTATTGATGAAACTGTATATCGTATCTCCAGCGTACCTACAGAACGTATCGGGGTGCAGGACTCCTGTCTGATGATTCTGTCCGACTGGGCTGACGGCCTGTTGCTGAATGGCAAGGACATTGACGAGGAAAGGGCTGTTATCCATGAGGAATGGAGAAGCCAGCTGCCTCCAAATATGAGAATCTTGGAGAAACTGCTTCCGGAGCTTTATCCGGACAGCAGATACGGACACCGTCTTCCTATAGGAACCATGGAAGTGGTGGACCATTTTCCGCATCAGGCTTTGCGCGACTATTATGAAAAGTGGTACCGCCCGGACCTTCAGGGAATAGTCGTAGTGGGTGACATTGATGTGGACCGCATAGAAGGCAAGATCAAGGAACTGTTCTCAAAGATTGAGAAGCCTGTCAATCCGGCAGAGAGGGTTTACTATCCTGTGGCCGACAATGAAAAGCCGATTGTAGCTTTCGGCTCGGATAAGGAGCAGGATAAATATGTGGCTCAGATTATGTTCAAGTATGATGCCTTGCCCGATTCATTGAAGGGCACAATGGCGGATGTTACAACCGCTTATCTGCTCGATATGGCCCAGATGATGCTTCAGATAAGACTGAACGAACTGGGACAGAAAGCTGATGCTCCGTTTGCGGCGGCTTCTGCATTTTACGGTGAGTTTATTATGGCAAAGACGAAACAGGCTTTCCAATTTGCTATGCTTCCAAAAGGTAACAGTTTCGACGAAGGACTGAAAGCGGTCTATCGTGAGGCTCTCCGTGCCAAAAGGGGAGGATTTACCGCCACTGAATATGCGCGTTGCCGCACGGAATATCTGTCTCAGCTTGAAAAGGCATACAATAACCGCAACCAGCAGGAAAACAAGACGCTGGCAGAATCGTATGTGCGTAATTTCATCGACAAGAAGCCGATACCGGGTATTGAGACGGAATATCAGATGATGAGCATGATTGTGAACCAGATTCCTGTGGAAGCTGTCAATCAGGTGTTTTCGCAGATTGTTTCGGACAAGAATCTGGTGGTTCTCGGTATGATGCCTGCACGCGAAGGTGAGGCCTGTCCTAAGGATGAAGATATCCTCGCATTGCTTTCTCAGGTGGAAGCCGAAAACATTGCTCCTTACGTGGACAATGTGAAGGATGAACCTCTGGTAAGCGAGTTGCCGGCAGCCGGGAAGGTGGTGAAGGAAAACATGCTTTCTGATTTCGGGGCCAAGGAATGGATTCTTTCAAACGGTGCCAAGGTGATATTGAAGAAGACCGACTTCAAGGCGGATGAAATCAGTATGATGGCCGTGGCAAAAGGCGGTACTTCGGTTTATGGGAACGACAAGGCTGCGGACTTGATGTTTATGCCTGCTGTATTGGAACAGCACGGTCTGGGCAGTTTCACCAATTCGGAGCTGACCAAGCTGATGGCCGGCAAGCAGGTTTCGCTCAAAGTAAGTCTGGATGATTATGTACGCAGACTGTCGGGAAATACGACTCCTAAGGACCTGAAGACTTACATGGAGATGATTTACATGACTTTCACCGGACTGACAGTAACACCGGATGAATTTATCGCCATGCAGAATCTTTATAAAGGAGTTATTCAGAATCAGGCACAGAATCCGAACTTCGTATTCCAGAAGAAGGTGCAGGAATTCCTTTATTCTTCGCCCACCAAGCAGGTGTTTGGTGTGAGTGACATTGAGAAGGCAAACCGTGAGGATATCCTTTCCATCATCCGTGAGCAGCTTGCCAACGCAGCCGAGTTTACCTTCGTATTCAGTGGAAACTTTGATGAAGCGGAATTAAAGGCACTGGTTGAGCAGTACATTGCCACCTTGCCGTCGGTGAAGGGAAAGAAACAGGAATTGAAGCATAACCCTGCGGTTGAAATCAAGTCGGGCAACGAGGAAAAGGAATTTTCCCTGAAGATGGAAGTGCCTCAGGGTAGTGCGGCGGTTATCATTAGCGGAAAGATGCCTTACTCGTTCAAGAACAGGCTAATGGCTTCCATGTCGGCACAGATTATCTCTGCCCGTCTTTTGAGTGAAGTCCGTGAGAAAGAGGGAGCTGTTTACAGTATATATACGCAGGGCTCTCAGGATCGGTTGTCTGAAGTGTCTGTTGTCTATCAGACCATATTCCAGGTGAAGCCTGAAAAGAAAGACCGTGCGCTTGAAATCATTCGCAGCGAGTTTGAGAATTTGGCAAAGGAAACGCCCGTGGAAGAACTTGACAAGGTGAAGGAGTTTATGGTGAAGCAAATTACTGGAGACGAACAAACCAACAGCTACTGGTGCTCCATGATGGCCGGCAACGAGCTTCTGCCTTCTGAAGTCTGTGTGAAGGCGGAACAGGTCATCCAGTCCATCGCCCCGAAAGAAATCTCCGGCTATGTGAATGAAGTAATGAAGCAGAATAACTATAGGGTTCTGGTAATGGTGCCTGAGAGTAAGTAGGATATTTTTTCAAAGGAAGCACATATTCTATTTTTATTCTGCCTAAAACAAAACCGTCTGCATGCCTTGAAGGAAATCTTCACGATGCATGCAGACGGTTGTTATTTGTAGACCGGGGAGAATCAGTCTCTATAATCTCCGTTTGCCTTAATCAGTTCAATCAGTTTTTCCACGGCCTGTTCTTCCGGAATGTTCTTTTCAATGCATTCCTTCTTTTTGTACAGGCTGATTTTGCCTCTTCCGGCACCTACATAGCCATAGTCGGCATCGGCCATTTCACCCGGGCCGTTGACGATACAGCCCATGATACCGATTTTCAGTCCCTTGAAATGGGAAGTGGCTGCCTTGATACGGGCGATGGTCGATTCCAGGTCGTACAGGGTACGTCCGCAGCCCGGACAAGAGATGTATTCGGTCTTGGAAGTACGGATACGTCCTGCCTGCAGGATACCGAAGGCGGTTTCGTCCACTTTCAGGTTGCTGATTTGGTTGCCGTGGTTGTAGAGCAGGATACCGTCGCACAGCCCGTCGATAATCAGGGCGCCCATGTCGGCGGCCGACTTGATTTGCAGGTCTTCCGTTTCACTTTCCTGATAAAGCTGGAAGAATACCAGCGGGTTTTTCAGTCCTTGGTTCATCAGCTGATGGGCCAATGCACGGAACTCACCGAGACGGTTGTAATGGTTGCTTTGGGCCACGATAACTACTTCCGGATGCAGGCGCAGACACGCCATCACTTCTTCGTTCAATCCGAGGTAGGAAGTGAAGAGGAATTTCATCTTGGCCGGATGGTGATGCAGTTCGATGAGCTGCTGGTAGTTGAAAGCCGGATAGGTATGTTCGCTGCCGTCCCAGGCACAGGCATCCACGATGTAGCCGATGTCGGCTCTCCGGTTTTCCGGCAAGCGCTGTCCGCAGTATAGGTAGTCGGGTTTGAACTGTTCGCTCACTTCCAGGTCGTTGTTCAGACGGGCGGAGATGACCACGGGAAGCTGGTCGCCTCCGATGTTACCTACGGCTACGGTTTGTCTGCGGCTGGGATGCGTGTAGTTGAACTCCGGAGCTTCGGTGGCCGGAATGTAAGGGTGTCCTTCGCGTTTCAATACGTAATCCACCAGCTTGCGGGCCACCGGAATTTCGGCTTCGGGGGCTTCACTCAGGGATACGCGGATGGTGTCGCCCAGTCCGTCGCACAGCAGGGCGCCGATGCCCAGGGCCGATTTGATGCGTCCGTCTTCTCCGTCACCGGCTTCTGTTACTCCCAGGTGGAGCGGGAAGGCCATGCCCTCTTTTTCCATCTGTTCCACCAGCAGGCGGACGGTACGTACCATGATGACCGTGTTCGAGGCCTTGATGGAGATGACCACGTTCGTGAAATTCTGTTCCACGCAGATGCGCAGGAACTCCATGCACGATTCTACCATGCCTTCCGGGGTGTCTCCGTAGCGCGACATGATGCGGTCGGACAACGAACCGTGGTTCACACCGATACGGATGGCCGTGTGGTTCTCCTTGCAGATGTTCAGGAAGGGAATGAAGCGGTCGCGTATCTTCTGGATTTCTTTTGCATACTCTTCGTCCGTATATTCCAGTTGCTTGAAGGTGCGGGCAGCATCTACATAGTTACCCGGATTGATGCGTACCTTTTCGGCATACAGGGCCGCTACCTCAGCCACTTTCGGGTTGAAATGCACGTCGGCAATCAGCGGGGTCTGGTATCCCTGGGCACGCAGGGCGGCGTTGATGTTCTTCAGGTTTTCCGCCTCACGCACGCCTTGTGTGGTGAGTCGCACGTATTCACCTCCCGCCTCGATGATACGCTTGGCCTGCTCCACGCATGCTTCGGTATCCATGGTGACGGTGTTCGTCATACTCTGTATACGGATAGGATAAGCGCCACCCATAGGAGTGGCGCCCACATATACCTCGTTCGCCTGTCGGCGAGAATAGTTGAAGTAATTCATTCAGTTAGTTGGTCTTATAAGCGTATTTGACTTCTTTCAGCTCTTCGTTGGCTTTTACGATTTTGTTTTTCAAACCTTCCTTGTAAGCTGCAAACTTCTGGGCCAGTTCCGCATCGCTCAGGGCCAGCATCTGTACGGCCAGGATAGCCGCATTCATGGCACCGTTGATGGCGACTGTAGCCACGGGGATTCCGGGAGGCATCTGGATGATGGAGTAGAGTGCGTCTACGCCGTCGAGTACAGAACCTTTTACGGGAACTCCGATGACCGGAAGGGTGGTGTTGGCTGCAATGACTCCCGGCAGTGCGGCAGCCATTCCGGCAGCTGCAATGATGACTTTGAGGCCGCGTCCGGCAGCTTCTTTCGCAAATTTCTCCACTTCAGCCGGAGTGCGGTGAGCCGACAGGGCGTTCATTTCAAACGGGACTTGCATTTCATCGAGCAGTTTGGCGGCCTTTTCCATGACGGGAAGGTCGGAAGTACTGCCCATAATGATACTTACAATTGGTTTCATTCGTTGTTTTTATTTTAGTTATTCGTTAATAATCTCTTTGTAGGCTGCGGCATCCAGCAGTTCGTCCATTTCGCCGGCATCCGTCGGTTTCAGTTTGATAATCCAGCCTTCGCCGTAGGGGTCCTGATTCACCAGTTCCGGGTGTTCTTCCAGCTGTGGGTTGACTTCCAGAATCTCGCCTCCGATGGGGAGGAACAAATCGGAAACAGTCTTTACCACTTCGACCGTACCGAACACTTCACCTTTGTCCAAAGTCTCACCTTCGGTGGTCACGTCGATGAATACGATGTCGCCCAGCTGCTGCTGTGCATAGTCTGTGATACCTACGTAGGCAGTGTCGCCTTCCAATCGAATCCATTCGTGTTCGTTGGTGTACTTGATGTTAGTTGGGAATTCCATATTGAATAAATTTAAAGTTTAAGATAATCAGTCTTCAAATAAACAAAATTCCGATGATACCACAAAATAAACCGACCAAAAACCCGCCGCCCACTTCTTTTAAAGTATGTTGTTTGACGATAATCCGTGCCGAACCGAGCATGCCGGACAGCAGGATGAACACGCAGAGCCATTCCACCGCATTGAACTGGAAGATGAAGCTGTAGGACAGCAGGCCGCCTACCATCAGTCCTCCGCTGGCCATGTGGGTGCTGATTTTGACCCGGGTGTTGATGACGGTGCAGATGACCATGCAAATCAGGGTGGCCACGATGATGCCGCTCATGTAGCGGGGCAGGTGGATGTGGTACATGGTGAGCAGGCAGGCCATGTAGCTCAGGATGGTCATGCCATAGGGGATGAAGCGTTTTTCCCGGTGCCCCAGTTCGCGGAGGGTCCATCCGTTGATTTTCTGGAACAGGTAAATGCCGAGCATAGGCATCAGGATGGTAAAGCAATACACGAGCCCCAGTATGGTGAGCTTGTATTGGAGTGGCATGATGCTCAGGTAAGTAAAGAAAAAGAGCAGACAGAATGCCACAAAGGGTACCATGAACGGAGTAAAGACCATCGAAATGATGCGGGCTGTGGTGAACAGGGCATCCTTCGGCTTTTCTGGGCTACGGGGAACCGGGTCATGGTAAGTCAGTTCATCAGGGATGCTGGTTTCTTCCATATAAATCAGTTATCTTCTTAATCGTGCTACGGGAATGTTCAGTTGCTGACGGTACTTGGCTACGGTACGCCGGGCAATGGGGTAGCCTTTTTCTTTCAGCATGTCGGCCAGTTCGTCGTCGGTGTAGGGCTTTTCCTTGTTTTCGCTGTCCACACATTCTTTCAGGATGCGCTTGATTTCGCGGACGGAAAGCTCTTCCCCGTTCTCGGTGGTATAGCCGTCGCTGAAGAAGAATTTCAGCGGATAGATGCCGTAGTTGGTCTGCACGTACTTGCTGTTGCTCACACGTGAAATTGTGGAGATGTCCAGCTTGGTACGTTCGGCCACGTCTTTCAGAATCATCGGGCGGAGCAAGGATTCGTCGCCTTCCTCAAAGAATGGACGTTGCAGGTCGATGATGGCTTGCATGGTGCTGAGTAAGGTTTGCTGGCGTTGCTTCACCGCGTTGATGAATCCCTGTGCGGCGTCTACTTTCTGCTTGAGGAACATCAGAGCATCTTTCGATTCCTTGCTCTGGTTCTGCTTGTTGCGGGTATGTTCGTCGAGCAGTTCCGTAAATTCCCGGCTCAGCCGCAGTTCCGGCACGTTCCGGTTGTTGAGGCTCAGGTGGATGGTGCCGTCGTCTTCCGTCTCCACCAGGAAGTCGGGGATAATCTGTTGCAGGTTTTTCCCGATGGCTTCTCCCATGGAGCTGCCCGGACGCGGGTTCAGCTTGGTTAGTTCAGCCGTAGCCGCATTATATTGTTCTTCAGTAATATTCAGTTTCTGAATGATTTTCTCTTTGTTCTTGCGTGTGAAGTCGTCACAGCATTTTCCGATGATGTCCAGCTCAATCTGTTTCAGGGGGGAGTCTTCTTTCCGGCGAATCTGGATGAGCAGGCATTCCTGCAGGCTTCTGGCGCCGATGCCGGCGGGGTCGAAGTCTTGGATGATGGAAAGCACGTGCTCCAGTTGCTCGGCAGTGGTGTAGATGCCCTGGTAGATGGCCAGTTCATCGAGCAAGGTGTCGGTCGATTTGCGGAGCAGACCATCGTCATCGAGCGAGCCGATGAGGTATTCTCCCAGCTGTTTCTCTTCCGGCGTGAGGTGCTGCATGTCGAGCTGCTCTTTCAACGTTTCGTAGAAAGACACGTTGTCCGAAAACGGAATGTCTTCTGCCTGGTCTTCTTTCGAGCGGTTGTTTTCCTGCAGTTTATAGTCAGGGATATCGTCTTCCGTGCGGTAATCGCCCAGCGAGATATCCTCTCCCGTGTCGGTATTCGGTTCTCCGTCCTCGTCGGTGGTGTTGTAATCCTCGTTGAGGTCATCGGAAGTGTCGGGCGTTTCTTTCCCTTCTTCCAGTGCCGGATTGTCCAGCAACTCTGCGTGAATCCGTTCTTCCAACTCCAGCGTAGGGAGTTCCAACAACTTGACAGCCAGTATCTGTTGCGGAGACAGGGTCTGTACCTGCTGTTGCGCTTGTGTTTGTACTTGACGTGAACTTTGTACCATTTTTCTATTTAAATCTAATGAACTGCGTGCAAAAATAATAATTTAAATGAACAACACAGCAAAAGGAAAATTTTTTAATACTGGAAGCTGCTGCCTCCCAGGAACTCTCTCAACAGGGAAGTGGGCGGAAGTTCCTTATCCTGTACCGATACGAAATAGTTCAGGAACCGTAGCAGGCGGTAGGCTTCGGAGTATTCCGGACAGCGGTTAGGCACCTTCCGTAAGACAGGTTCCACATAGTCTTTCAGTACGGCCAGTTCGAAAAGCAGGGCCGAGTTGAACATGGCGTCGGCATTTTCCTGATAGGGGAATATCCATTTCTCTTCTCCGGCTCTTACACTTGGCCAGCGGGCGATGGTCTCTTCTGCCGAGTAGTTACGGTACTTGTAGTCGCGGATGATGCGCCGCAGCAACCGGTTGTCGGTGGTCGGAATGTAGTTGTGGTTGTCGAGCAGGATGGTGGTCAGGGCCGATACGTAGATTTTGTATTTATTCTCTGCCGGAATGTGCGAGGTCAGGGCCGGGTTCAAGGCATGAATACCTTCAATCACCAGAATGGTATGTTCGTCTATCCGGAGCTTCTTGCCGCTCATCTCCCGTTTGCCGGTCGTGAAGTTGTAACGGGGCAATTCCACCTCCTCTTCGTGGAGCAAGGCGGTGAGCTGTTTCTCAAAGAAAGGCAGGTCTACGGCATGGAGGGATTCAAAGTCGTGCTTCCCGTTCTCGTCCAGCGGAGTATCTTCACGGTTCACAAAATAGTCGTCCAGTGAGATGGGGTAGGGCTTGAGGCTGTTGGTCATGAGCTGAATGCTCAACCGCTTACTGAAGGTAGTCTTCCCGGAAGAGGATGGTCCGGAAATCAATACCAGTTTCACCCGTTTGCCGTCTTGGTTGCGGTGGGTGATTTCATCGGCTATCTGTGCGATTTTCTTTTCCTGCAAAGCTTCCGACACGTTAATCAGGTCGGTGGCATGCCCCTCGTTGCAAGCCACGTTTAAATCACCTACCGTACTGATGCCTAAAATCTGGTTCCAGCGGTGATATTCCTGAAAGACTTCCAGCATCTTTTCCTGTTTCACCACCTCTTCCAGCTTGGTCGGGTTGGCACGATTGGGAATTCGCAGCAGCAGTCCGTCATAGTATTTCACGATGTCGAACAGCCGGATGTATCCGGTGCTGGGGACCAGACTGCTGTAGTAACAATCCACGGTATCCCCCAGACGGTAGTAGTAAGAGTAGAGCTGCCCGTAGGTGTCGAGCAGACGGGCTTTGTCTCCCATGCCCCGTTCTTCAAACAGGCGGACCACTTCGTCGGTGTGACTTTCCGTACGTACGTAGGGAATGTCGGCCGCAATGATTTCCTGCATCTTCTGCTTGATGCGCTGCACGTCGTCCAGTCCGATGGTGCGGTCGATGTGGAGCTTGCAGAAATAGCCTTTCGAAATGGGGTGCTCCAAGGAAATACTTCCCTGAGGATAAAGTTCTTCCACTGCTTTGACCAGGATGAAAAACAGCGAACGGACGTAGGTCCGCATGCCCGACGGATTGGTGATGTCCAGAAATTCCACGTCTTTGTTGTAGTACACCCGGAAGTCGAGACTTTCTACTTTGTTGTTGACTTTGGCACTGACCGGACCGTAAGGCATGGACAGATTAAAACCGTTATAAATATCCAAAAGTGAGCATCCCTCAGGGAAATCTTTTGTTAAATTATTATTTTTGCAATATATTTGTAGCATAAATGTAATATGTGTTACTAACCTTGTGAATAGGCAGTTAATTTACTCATTAAACAATTAAAAGCCTCTTTCCTATTTAACTAATTACAAATGGAATATTCTTTTTATGATTTTTTAGCGCTTCTCGGCTCGTTGGCGCTCTTCCTTTATGGAATGAAAATCATGAGTGAGGGACTTCAGAAGTTTGCGGGCGACCGACTTCGTAGTATTTTAACCGCAATGACTACGAACCGTGTCACTGGAGTTCTGACCGGAATGCTGATCACTGCCTTGATTCAGTCGTCGTCTGCCACTACCGTGATGGTGGTCAGTTTCGTAAACGCCGGTTTGTTGACACTCTCTCAGTCTATCGGGGTGATTATGGGAGCCAATATCGGAACCACCGTGACAGCGTGGATTATTTCGGCTCTCGGCTTTAAGGTAGACATTTCCGCTTTCTCCCTGCCGCTTCTGGCCATCGGTATTCCTTTACTTTTTTCGCAGAAAAGTACCCGCAAATCTATCGGGGAATTTATCTTCGGTTTCGCTTTCTTGTTCATGGGCTTGAACTTGCTGAAGACCAATGCACCCGACTTGAGTCAGAATCCGGACATGCTGGCCTTTGTGCAGAACTATACGGATATGGGATTCCTTTCCGTGCTGTTGTTTGTCTTCATCGGTACGATATTGACCATGATTGTGCAGGCTTCGGCGGCTACGATGGCGATTACGTTGATTATGTGTGCCAACGGCTGGATTAGTTTTGAGCTGGGAGCGGCCTTGGTGCTGGGTGAAAACATCGGAACCACGATTACGGCCAACCTGGCGGCCCTGACGGCCAATACGCAGGCGCGGCGGGCGGCTATGGCGCACTTGATGTTCAACGTGTTTGGGGTTATCTGGGTATTGATTTTGTTCAAGCCTTTCCTGGCGATGGTAGACTGGATTATTTCCGATTTCATGAATGTGAGTGAGGCGGACGGAGTGGCTGTTTCCTTCAAACTCTCGGCTTTCCATACTTGTTTCAATGTGTGCAACGTCTTGATTCTGATATGGTTCGTACACTTCATTGAAAAGACGGTGTGCAAGATTATCCCGCAGAAGGAACAGGAGGAAGAATATCGCTTGCAGTTCATCACCGGCGGTATGCTTTCTACGGCAGAATTGTCCATCTTGCAGGCCCGGAAAGAAATCAACTTGTTTGCCGAACGTATCCAGCGCATGTTCCGCATGGTGCGCGATTTGCTTCATACCGAGAATGAGAATGATTTCAACAAGCTGTTCAGCCGGGTGGAGAAATACGAAAACATCAGTGACAACATGGAACTGGAGATAGCCAACTACCTGACACAAGTGTCCGAAGGCCGTTTGAGTTCGGAAAGTAAACTGCAAATCCGGGGAATGCTCCGTGAGGTGACAGAGATAGAAAGCATCGGTGACAGCTGTTACAACTTGGCCCGCACGATTAACCGGAAGCGCCGGGGGAACGAAGATTTCACGAAAGCACAATATGAGCACATCGCGCAGATGTTCCAGCTGACGGACAATGCCTTGATACAGATGCTGGATTTGGTGAGAGATACCCATCAGCAGGTGGATGTGAACAAGTCGTTCAACATTGAGACGGAAATCAATAACTATCGGAACCAGTTGAAGAACCAGAATGTGATTGATGTCAACGAAAAGAAATACGATTACCAGATGGGGGTACACTATATGGATATTATTGCCGAATGTGAGAAACTGGGCGACTATGTGGTGAATGTGGTAGAGGCCCATCGGGACGTGAAGGAAAAGAAGGCTTGAGAAAGAAGCCCGGATATATAAGAATCTCATCCCCGCTACAGACGGTATACGTCGGTGGCGGGGATGAGGCTTTTTAGGGGGTTATTCGGCAATTTCCACCCGGTTTACTTTCTCCAACAGGAAGCGGTTCTGGTTCCAGTGGAAAGGCTTGTAGTCGGTATTGGTGTGGATACGGTTGCGTTTGAAGACCAGTCCGTCTACCGACTTGGCATAGAGAATGGGCAGGTCGAAGGTCTCAAATTCGTTGTCCGTAATCTGGATGGCTCCCGGTTTTCCTCCGTGGAAATACTTCACCTGATGTGCCAAATCGGGGATTTCCGGATAAATGGAAATCACGGCATTGGTAAACTGGAACATGTTGGTCAGGGCGTTCACAAACCGGTTGTGACGGATAATTACTTCGCGGCAGGCTCCTGTCTCATACCAGCCGTTGCAATCGCCGCACAGCAGGATCGCGGTTCCAGAGCTATGGTCAAATAGATTGTGTTCCACCACAGTCTTTCGGGGCGTGCTGAACAGAGAACCTCTGGCACGGTTGTTCCGGATGGTGTTGTGGGCAAAATACACTTCGGGTGTCCAGGTCAGGTTCTCAATGCCAAAGGCTTCCTGGTCGTTCAGTTCCTCGGGCAATGGTTGCTGGAAACGGATACGGAACTCCTTGGCGCCATGAGCGGTCGGCTGGTCCTGCGCCGTGATACTTTCGATGCGGTTGGTTCCGTCCAGCAGTTCCATGGTTTGTGAACGGATGAACTGTACTTCGTCGCCGGCAAATCCCCAGTCGAATCCCCAGGCTTGTTCGTGCATATAGCGTGCCAGAAGCGTGTGGTCGTCCACTCGTTTTGTCACTTTCAGGTAAGTGCCATGCACGTTGATGGCATCGTCCATCATCCCTTCATATACTCCGTTCACCGATACGATTTCGCCTTTGCATTGCGAGAAATGAGTAGCGTCGGCCTGTGTCGTAAAATAGCGCGGGTCATTGTCCCCTTTCAGACAGACACTGAAACCGTCCATGTAGATACTGTCGCAAAGCTGTGCCAGCAGCCCCATGCCCTGTGCGTAGTGCACCTGGATATTTTTCAGGGTGGTGTGCGTGTTATGCGACAAGAAGATGCCCGGAGTAGGGCGGTCCCAGGAACGCATGGCTACCACCGTACCTTCGGGAAGTCGCTTGTCCTTCCATCGGGGCGCATACACCAGTCCCTCGCCCGCCTTGACGCAACCTTTGGTGGGGCAGCCTATGTCGCTGGTATTATATACAATGTGGTGGTTTTTCGCTTCAAAGGCGATGCCCGACATCGGGCGCAAGGTCCATCCGTCACCGTAAGTCTCAAAGATGGAGTCTTTGGTTAGGCGGTATTTCACCCACGAAGCGGGGCGGAAGGTGATGCCTTTGTCGCCTTCATTTTTCACAATCTGTACCTGGGCAATGTGCGGGTTTTCAAAATCGATGCTGAAGTCTTTCAACGTACAGTTTGTGCTGCGTAGCAAGGAAAGCGGAATCATCTGTCCGTGGAAGATAAATTTTGCTCCGTTTCCTTCCAGTGTGACGGATTGCAGGTCTTCCAGTGCCAGGCCCACCTTCTTGGGGTTGGTTTGGTCGTGGTTGGAAATATAATATGTGCGTTCTGCCGCTTCTTCTGGATAGAAGTGATACGTTCCACTTTGGAAGCGTAATATCAGTGTCTCGCCTTTCTTGGCCTCTTTTTTGATTTTTGCCAACGCTCTTTCCATGCGGGCCGCCATGTTGCTTTTCTTCCCGGGAGTAATGCCGAACCGGGCCATGTTATACACTTGCTGGGCAGATAGGGGCAGGCAGAGGGCCGTGGCCAGCAGCAGGCATCCTAGTTTTATTCTCATAGTCGTAATGATTTTAAGGTAAGATTTGTTTTTATAGGAAGTCTTTTATAAGAAATCCCCCGCTTCATCTCATTGTAAGACAAAGCGAGGGATTCAGATTCAGTATATCTTTTTGAGATTATTTCTCGATGTCTACCAGTTCAACTTCGAAAATCAGGGTAGAGAACGGTTTGATCTTGCCAGCTTCCTGTGCACCGTATCCCAGTTCCTGCGGAATGTACAATTCCCATTTAGAACCTACCGGCATCATTTTCAGTGCTTCTGTCCATCCTGGAATGACACGGTTAACAGCCAATGTGATAGGTTCTTTAGAACTATCGAACTCAGTACCGTCAATCATGGTTCCTTTGTAATTCACTTTTACGCGTGAAGTATCGGCTGGAATGGCACCTGTACCTTTGGTGATAATTTTATACTGCAAACCGCTGGCTGTAGTCTGAATACCTTCTTTTGTTTTGTTCTTAGCCAGGAATTCTTCGTTCTGTTTTTTGTAGTCTGCATATTTAGCTTCCAAAGCTTTTGATTTGATCAATTCAGCTTTCAGACGTACGTATGTAGCAGCAGAATCTACAGGAACCAAGCCTTGTTTCTTTACGGTAGCAATAAATCCAGCCAGGAAATTTTCCTTGCTCAGTGACTGGGTAGAGTCCTGTCCGAAAATCTGACGGTTATTGTAGTCAAACATGTCACCGCTGATTTGCTGGCCAATCTGCATACCTGCCAGGTAAGCTTTCTGTTTGGCATCAGTTTCCTTGCAGCCTTGTTCCAGACCTTTGATGAAGTCGGCTACGTATGCTGAGTCAACACCCAGACGACCTTGTACATATTCCATTAAACCCTGAGTGTTGGTTACACCCATCATATAAGACAAAGAATCTACGTCGCTCTTCAGGTTTGCTTTCGGGCCCTGTGCTGTACATGATGCCAGGCTGGCTGCAGCGGCAAGCATCATAAAAAATGTACCTTTTTTCATTTGCTTCGTTATTTATAATACTTCAATTAATTCTACTTCAAAAATCAGGGTGCTGTGAGGCGGAATCATTTCGCCGGCTCCTTGTGCACCGTAAGCCAGTTCCGACGGGATATAGAGTTTCCACTTGGCACCTTCCGACATTAGCTGCAATGCTTCTACCCAACCTTTGATGACCTGGTTTACACCGAATACGGCCGGTTCACCACGTTTGATGGAGCTGTCGAACAGCGTTCCGTCAATCAGCGTACCTTCGTAGTGACAGCGTACGCGGTCGGTAGCTTTCGGCTTCTTGCCGTTGCCTTCCTTGATTACTTCATACTGCAATCCGCTAGGCAGGGTGACTACATTCGGGTTTTTCTTGTTTTCTTCCAGGAATGCTTTTCCTTTTGCTATGTTTTCTGCGTTGGTCTTCTCTTCCAGTTCCATGAAGAATTTGTTCACGATTTCACGTGCTTCTGTATGAGAGATAGCAGTCTGATTTCCTTCCAATACGTCTTTGATAGCCTGTGCGAAGTCATTTACATCGATGGAGCGAGCGCCCATGCTGAACAGGTTTTGGCCAATCCCCAGACCAATGGCGTAACTAAATTTATCCATAAATAAATCTTGTATTAAAATGTGAATTAACGGGGAGCAAAGGTATCTTTTTTCTGTGAATATGAGGAATTTTGATTGATAAATTTTCTTATTTTTGGCGAGTGAACACGTTTCTAAATCATGTATCTAAAAAAGGAGGAGAAGAATATGAAGAATCTGGTTGTATTGACAGGGGCCGGCATGAGTGCGGAAAGCGGCATCAGTACGTTCCGCGATGCAGGAGGATTGTGGGACCAGTATCCAGTGGAACAGGTAGCCACTCCAGAAGGGTATGCGGCTAATCCGGAACTGGTTATCAATTTCTATAATGAACGCCGTAAGCAGTTGCTGGAAGTGAAGCCGAACCGAGGTCATGAATTACTGGCTGAACTGGAGAAAAATTTTCATGTGACCATCATTACGCAGAATGTGGACAATTTGCACGAGCGGGCCGGTAGTCATGAGGTGATTCACCTGCACGGCGAGCTGACTAAGGTGACTTCCAGTTACCAGCCCAACAATCCGCGTTATATCAAGGAACTTCGTCCGGAAGAATACGAAGTGAAGATGGGCGATAAGGCAGCCGACGGTTCTCAGTTACGGCCTTTCATCGTTTGGTTCGGTGAGGCAGTACCTATGATTGAAACGGCTGTTGAGTATGTGGAAAAGGCTGATATCTTTGTCATTATCGGGACTTCCCTGAATGTATATCCAGCGGCAGGTCTGCTGAATTACGTGCGCGATGGAGTGCCGGTTTATTTGATTGATCCCAAAGAAGTGCGCATCGTTTCCGGACGTCCGGTACATGTCATCCGCAAGGGAGCTTCCGAAGGAATGGAAGAATTAAAAAAAATGTTATTGAAAGAAGCGGAGTAAACAAATTCTTTCTATATTTGTTATCATTTTAAACTAAGAACAAATACTAACTAATTAAGAATTGACAGATTATGAAAAAGTACATTTGCACAGTATGTGATTGGGTTTACGATCCGGAAGTGGGTGATCCAGACGGAGGTATTGCTCCGGGTACTGCTTTTGAAGATCTTCCAGAAGACTGGGTTTGCCCGGTTTGTGGAGTAGGAAAAGAAGATTTCCAGGTAGTAGAAGATTAATAAACTTTTCTTGATAAGGACGGCCTTCTAAAAAGTATGCCATATACTTTTGGAAGGCCGTTTTCTTTTTGCCTCATTCCGGCAGGGTAATGCCCATCTTCCGCATCAGGAAGCAGGCATTCATGTTTTGTGCCACTCCTTCCCGCAGTTGGTAGGAGAAGGTGAGCTCGTTGTCCTTGATGTCGGCTTCGAAGCAGTAGTTCCGGATTTCATCGGGGAACTGCTCAATGAGGTTGCCCAGCAGGAGGTCGTGAGTGGCGATGATACCGTTGGCTTTCAGGCGCATGAACTGGCGAATCAGTTCGAAGGAACCTTTCTGCTTGTCCAGCGAGTTGGTACCTTTTAGAATCTCATCCAGGATGATAAAGAGCCGTTGCCCTTCGTTTAGCAGGTCGATGATGCGTTTCAGCCGTTTCAGTTCGGCAAAGAAATACGACTCGTTGTCGGACAGCGAGTCGGACGTGCGGAGGCTGGTAATCAGTTGATGAGGGTAGAGTACCAGCTTGTCGCAACACACAGGAGCGCCGATACAGGCCAGCAGGTAGTTTACTCCGATAGTACGTAAGTAGGTGCTCTTTCCAGCCATGTTGGCACCGGTGATGATGAGGAAGAAGGGGCGCGACGGGAGAGTGGCGTCGTTTTTCACACATTGGGCAGGGGGCATGAGCGGATGTCCCATCCGGGTAGCCAGGAAACAGAACGATTTCTCGGCCAGTTCGGGATAGGTATAAGCGGGATGATTATAGGCAAAGGTGCCCAGTGAGCAGAGGGCATCCAGCTCTCCGATGGCTTCCAGCCAGCCGGTGATGTGCTGTCCGTAGCGGGCTTTCCAGCGTTCAATGCGGACAATTTCCTGTAGCTGGAAGAAAAGGCTTCCCTCCAGCAATACATATAAAAACTGGTTGTTGCGTAAGTCAAGCCGGTCGAGTTCCTTGGAGAGCTGTTGCAAGGCGTCAACGGGTGATTTGCCGTCCATGTCCAACCGGTTCATCAGTTGTTGCAGGGCGGGGGCTTCCCACTGTTCCTTCTTGGCCAGTGCGATGAGTTGTGCATATCCGTTCAGGCTTTTCAATTGTTTGCCGTAGGTTTCCTGTACGTAGGTGGCCCGTTTGACAATGCCGAAACTGAGAATCAGAAAAAGCCCGAACGAGAGTCCCAGCCAGGTGAAGGAGGTCCATCCGGCCAGCGAAGTTATTAGGAGTAGTCCGTTGATAAGAGGAACTCCCCGCGTAAAGGCTTTTACCCATCCGGCGTGCAGGTATTGTGATGGGCTTTGACTCCACGCACGTAGTTTTTCTCCATCGGACGCCGTGCCCTGATGTACAAGGCCCGTTACCCGAAACTGTTCCCGGAACAAGGGGCGTTGGCTCAGGTCCTGTACCATTTGCTGGCGTGCCCGGATGGCAGCAGGCTCACAAAGATGGTGTTGCAGCCAGTGAGCCAGACAATCTTTTCCGAAAATGGTGCAGGTGCGGTTCATGGCCTGAAACAGAGAGTGGTGTCCGAACACGTCGAGGTCAAAGGTATAAGGATGTGACGGATTGATGTAGGCCTTTCCGTCATCGAAGCTGCTGTAGTCGCCGGAAAGAGCCTGTAACTCTTCTTCTTGGACACATATTTGTGTTTCCAGCCATTTCTTGCGGTGAAACAGTCGACCGTGCAGTTTCACGAGGATGAAAAACGGAAGGAAGGTAAGACAGATACTGACTGTCAGTAGCACGTGTTGATGGAAAAAATAGTAGATTCCGACAAGTCCGGTCAGAAACAGTAGTACGCGTAGGACACTGATGCGCGAGATTTGCCGTTTGACCGTGTTTAACAGGTTTTCTGCCAAAAGAAGTTTTTCTGTGTAGTAGTTTTCTGGTTTCATACATCTGTATTTGCGTAAATGGCACAAAGGAACGAAAAAGTGTAAATTTTGGTCTAAAAAATCTGTTAAAAGGTTGAATCTGTTTGTGCTTTTCATGAATAAATCCCTTCTTTGCAAACAAATCAAGATGTTTTTTATAGAAGTGTGCGCGGTAACGCGTTTTCTTTTTATGTAAATGCGTGCTCGCACACACTATTTGGGGGAGAACCTTTTTAAGTCTATGCAGAAGAACAAAAACATACGACTGACTGACATCGCGCGTCTGGCGAATGTGTCGGTAGGTACAGTCGATCGGGTCATCCATAACCGAGGGCGTGTATCGGAAGAGAATGTCCGTAGGGTCAAGGAAATCATGAAACAGGTGAATTACAAGCCTAATCTGATTGCTCGTTCACTGGCTGTAAAGAAACCTTGCCATTTGATAGCTTTAATACCGGAATTTTGTACAGGAAATTACTGGAGTGCCATGGAATACGGCATTCGTCGCGCGGAAGAGGAACTGGAAAGTTTTGGAGTGAAGGTTACAATACTGACTTTTGATCAGTATAGCAGAACCAGTTTCGAACAAACGGCATCCCATCTGCTGGATATGCCAGATACCATAGACGGGGTGATTGTTGGCACACTCTTTAAAGAATCTGTCATTCGTCTTTCCAGTGCATTGGATGAACGCGCACTTCCGTATGTATATGTTGATTCGGATATTGAGGAACAAGGTCGGTTGGCTTATTATGGTACAGATTCCGTAGCTGGAGGTGAAATCGGAGCTCGGATGTTGTTGGCTTCCATGGCTTTCAAAGGTGACATTCTGGTGGCGCGTATTCAACATGAAAAAGGATGTTTGTCTACACAAGGAGAGAAACGTCATTCCGGTTTCCGTCGGTATCTGGAACAGCAGAACTGTGACATGCAGCTGGTGGAAATAGAGTTATGGATAGGTGATGAGGCGCACAACGAACAGGTGCTCGACGAGGTTTTCCGGAATTATCCGGGTATTCGTGGGGCTGTGGCATTTAATTCTTCCTGCTACATTCTGGGTGAATACTTGGAAAAGCATCATAGAAAAGATATTCGGCTGGTGGGTTATGACTTGATAGAGCCCAATGTACGGTTACTGAATGAAGGATATGTACAGGCTCTGATAGCTCAGCGTCCCGAATTGCAGGGATATAATGGTGTGAAGGCTTTGAGCCGTTTTCTGTTGTTTGATGAAAGGCCGCCAGTGGTAAATCTGCTGCCAATAGACATTTTGTTGAAAGAGAATTATCAATTTTATAATAAAGTATCGAATTTATTGCTAATCTAATTATTATGGCAAACGAATTATTTAATGTAGACGGCAAGGTAGTCGTCATGACCGGGGGAGCCGGTGTGTTGGGAAAAGGTATTTCCAAGTATTTGGCTGCACAAGGTGCAAAGATGGTCATTCTTGACCGTAGTGAAGAAGCGGGAAAAGCGTTGGTTGCAGAAATTGTGGCACAGGGTCACGAAGCTACTTTCTGGTATACCGATGTAATGCAGAAGGAAGTGCTGGAACAGAACAAGAAAGACATCCTGGAAAAATATGGCCGCATTGATGTGTTGTTGAATGCAGCCGGTGGAAACATGGCAGGTGCCACCATCGCTCCGGACAAGACTTTCTTCGACTTGCAGATTGATGCGTTCAAGAAGGTAGTCGACCTGAACCTCTTCGGTACGGTATTGCCGACCATGGTTTTTGCCGATGTTATGGTAAAACAGAAAAAAGGAGCTATCGTAAACTTCTGTTCTGAATCTGCCCTCCGTCCGTTGACTCGTGTGGTAGGTTACGGGGCTGCCAAGGCTGCCATTGCCAACTTCACGAAATACATGGCCGGTGAATTGGCCATCAAGTTCGGCGACGGCTTGCGCGTGAACGCCATTGCTCCGGGCTTCTTCCTGACCGAACAGAACCGTACGTTGTTGACCAATCCGGACGGTTCACTGACCGATCGTTCCAGAACAATTCTGGCTCACACTCCGTTCGGACGTTTCGGTGAACCGGAAGACCTGTATGGTACCATCCACTACCTCATCAGCGATGCATCCAGCTTTGTGACGGGTACGGTAGCCGTCATCGATGGTGGTTTTGATGCTTTCTCTATTTAATCGAGTACGAACCTTAAAAAAAGAAACGTTATGTATTTATGTGAACAAACCTGGCGCTGGTATGGTCCGAACGACCCGGTGTCTTTGTGGGACATCAAGCAGGCCGGTGCCACGGGTATCGTCAATGCATTGCATCACATTCCGAACGGTGAAGTGTGGACGGTAGAGGAAATCATGAAACGCAAGCAGATGATTGAGGAAGTCGGCTTGAAGTGGAGTGTGGTAGAAAGTGTGCCGGTACACGAACATATCAAGACGCAGACCGGCGATTTCATGAAATATATCGAGAACTACAAGGAAAGTCTGCGCAATCTGGCGAAGTGTGGCATTTACATTGTGACCTACAACTTCATGCCGGTACTCGACTGGACTCGCACGGATTTGGCTTATACCATGCCCGACGGTTCCAAGGCTTTGCGCTTTGAACGGGCGGCCTTCGTGGCTTTCGACCTCTTTATCCTGAAACGTCCGGGAGCAGAGAAGGATTATACGGAAGAAGAAAAGGCCAAGGCCAAGGCGCGTTATGAGCAGATGGATGAAGAAGAAATCCACCGCTTGACCCGCAACATGATTGCCGGACTGCCGGGGTCGGAAGAGAGCTTCACACTGGAACAGTTCCAGCATGAACTGGACCGCTACAAGGACATCGACGCCGAAAAGCTGCGCTCCAACCTGATTTTCTTCTTGAAACAAATCTGTCCGGTGGCCGATGAGGTAGGGGTGAAACTGGTCATCCATCCGGACGACCCGCCACAGACGATTCTGGGCTTGCCGCGTATTATGAGTACGGAAGAGGATTTCCGCAAGTTGGTGGAAGCTGTACCAAACGAATCCAACGGCTTGTGCCTTTGCACGGGTTCGCTGGGCGTCAGTGCCAAGAACGACCTGGCAGGCATGATGGAGCGCTGGGGCGACCGCATCAATTTCGTACACTTGCGCAGCACACAGCGTGATGCCGAAGGCAACTTCTTCGAAGCCAACCACCTGGAGGGTGATGTGGACATGTATCACGTGATGAAGAACTTCCTGCTCATGCAACAGCGTCGCAAGGTCTCAATCCCGATGCGTCCGGACCACGGCCATCAGATGATCGACGACCTGAAGAAGAAAACCAATCCGGGCTACTCTTGCCTGGGTCGTCTGAGAGGACTGGCTGAGTTGAGAGGTCTGGAAATGGGTATTGCCAAGTCGATGGAAGAACAGAAGTGAACGGTCAGTTGATTAACTGATGTGTTTATACGAAAAAATGGTTCATGAAGGAGGAAATCCATTCATGGACCATTTTGTTTTGAGGTATATATCCCCAAATTACTTCTCTTAAGTGCATGTAAAGACTATGTAATCTGCATTTATGTACATTATGCTTATAGTAATTGTTGTTAGCCTACCAGAGTTCAATTACAGGTTGTATTTGCAGATAGTCCGGCATACACATTCCTATCGTAGCTCCAATATAGGTTGGGTCTGAAATATAATATTTTTTCCCTTTATATGAATAGTTGACACCTTTTATGGGATATGAAAATTCAACGGCTGTACATTCATGTCCCGGGAAGTTTATCAAGTGGCAGTCAATGTTCAATACATTCCTTACTAAATACGCAAAGAATATGGAACGGTCTTCACAATCACATGCTGGATAATATAAAATTTCTTCAAGAAAGAAGGGCTTTTCATAACCAAATTGCTGTTTATCGGTTGCATAGCGGAAAGCATATTGAACGAAATGGAGTAATGCATTTAATGCTTCCAATTTTTCGAGTCCGGCTAATTGTGTTTTTAGTTGTTCTACGATGTGTTGTCGTACATCATCTAGTAATGTGGACGTTGCATAAGTAGGTATCGGCATTTGAGGATAATGTGTTAACATGCTGATTAAGGCTTTTGATATTGTTCCGTTAACAGATAAATTGCCGTCTGTCAATTGGAATTCGATGGGTTGAATATTGGGAAGAGCAAGAGGAGTCTGAAATGACAAATCTATGCTTTTCCTGGTAGAAAATCGTTCTGGAAGATTACAAGTAGAGATGGAAGGAAGTTTTTTTTCTTCTGCTTTTGAATCGTAAAATATATAATATTTATTTCCTCCTAATTGAAGATATGTTCGTGCATATACAGTTTGTTCAAAAGGTATCATTAGCACGAGTTGTTTTTCTTTTGTAAGTCCTAATCTGATGTTATATCCCATGTATGTGAGTATAAAATGACGAAAAATGATGCGTGTATTCGGAGTGGAAGAAGCTAACCATTGATCTATATAACAGCGAATCAGTTCAGTTCTCAACCAGTCATTTAAGACAAGCTGGTCAGCTATGTATTTCAGTTCTGAAATTAAATATTTGTAGTCGTTTTCTTTTAGAAGTTTATCCCAGTAATCACTGATTGCTTCTGGTGTATAGGAGGTAAGTGAAAAAGGTTTGTTGGGTTCTGGCAATTGAAGGGGAATCCCATAGAAGGATAATTCGAAATATTTCTGAGAATCATCATGCTTAGGTTTCCTTGGTTGGGATATAGGAAGTGTAGGTTGCTTGTCTGGATTGGGTATTTGAAAGGAGACAGGATCCAATTGTATTGGAACGGATGGTTGTGCTTTGGGGGAGAACTGGGGCTGTCTGTTAGGCTTGGGACAAGAATCCGAGGTGATACCACGAAAACTTTGATATTCCTGCCATACTCCTTTCAAGTATTTAGCATATTCGTTGAGAACGTGGGTGCGGTGGGCTGAATAACGTCCTAATACACCTTCGCGAAATTCCTGAAATGAGTTATTGGGGGTTTGTGCAAAGAGTTCTCCTATAAAACATAACATGATAAATATCCCTATATATTTCTTCTGCTTCATTTTTATGATATTAAAAAAGCGTCGAGATGTATGATTGTTCTAAGAAAAACGTTTCAATACCTCCCGACGCATAAATTAAATTTATAACCTGTAGGATTATTCCCCGTTTACTCCTTCTTTTATAAATTCACTGATTTTTCCTGCATATTTCTGTGCTGCGGCCGATTCTTTCATTGCATTTTCGTAAGCGCGGATACGGGCTTTAGTAGCGGCGCTTTCGCTTGCAATAAAATAGCTTTGCATTTCAAATGTACCATTTCCATTGTCACGTATGACAGAAAAACTGGGTTCAAGTTCTCCTTTGATTTCTTTCTCTACTTCCCGTTCGTAGGCAGCATAAAAATGTTCAAATTCGCTTTCTGCATTGGTTCCGTCTCCTGAGATGTCGGATACCACACGTCCTTTTACCTGGCTGCCCGCACGTTGTGCATACGTTACGACTGCATTATTGTATGCCATCTGTATACCTACATTTTTTGATTTAAAATTGGAGGCTACTCCTACAACCTCCACCGCATCCTCTCCCATGTTGGAAAGTTTGTCAAAATGCTTTAGTAAAATAACGTCCTCACTGCGTGATGTACCGTAGATTTTCCATCCACCTTTTTTGAATTCTTTTTGTTTGGCTTTGAACTCTTTTTTCAACGCTTTCTCCAGTGCCTTGTTCTGAGCCTGAACCTCAGCTGCTGGTACCATTAATAACAATGCCAGCAGAAATGTAATCAGATTTTTCATATTTTTATTATTTATCTTGTACTGGACGGATAATTGTTTCCTTGTTTTTTGTAGAATAAGAACTTACTAACGAAACATCTTTTTCATTAAAACCTAATGCATACATGGCTCCACTACCATCATGAATAGCATGGCACATACCAGACATGTAAGCTGTATCCTCAAAATCACGGAATTGCCAGTTTCCCGATGAATAATCGAATTGGGGAAAGAAAATACTATTTCCATTGGGCCCTATTGCCTGAAATCCATCAATATTTTTATAGATTATACGTTGCCATATACATTTGGTAATTAGTTCTGTAATTTCATCACGTGTAGGAAGACGCCAGTCTCCTCCGAGTTTTGCATGTGCTAAATCATACTTAGTGTTGCAGATATTTTCAGTTAATGGATCTTCATTGAACATTTCATCCCATCTAGTCTCGGCCCCTTGTTCTTCTGGATATTGAGCTCCTAAATTATATCCTCGCCATAATACTTTTAGTCCTAAGTCTACAATTTCTTCCGTTGAAATTTTTGCTTCAGCGGAGGTAGTAAATTTATTTACTTTTCCGAAATAGACTTGATTGCCAGCTTTTGCATAAGTACAGAAATAATAGGTAGTATTAATCAAGAGTCCTTGTAGCTCTACATCTATTTGGTCTTGATTATCAGATGTACACATAGCTCCTTCTCTTCTTATATTGGGATACTCTTTTGTGCCATACCATACTCCCCATTCTGTGAGGTTGACATTTGAGGATTTTACATAGCCTTGTCGAATAGAAGCGGATGTGGCTGTGATATTGGTACTTCCTCCAGTAATACAAGACACCCGACTATCATATACTGGGCGAATTGAGCAACCCCACTCACGAGGGGAAGTATTGCTATAATATTCATCTTCAGTTAAAAGGAAGTGTCTGACGTAGTCACCCACTTGGGTTTGTGTGCCAATGCGGTAAAACCCTTGTGCTCCTACATATCCTATACCTCCGTCGGACATCAAACGGCATCCGGCGGCAGGAAGGAAAATACTGTTTCCATTAGGACCTGTCACTTTGTATCCATGTACATTCTTATAAACGACCCATTCCCATGAGCATTTAGATTTTAATGTATTCCATTCGTCTGCTGTTGGTATACGATAGTATTCACCTAACTGATACCAGGCTGCATCATATCCACTTCCGCTAATGCTGTCTAATTTTGGGTAATCATCTCTATTCATGGACGAAATGCCATGAGGGTCTCCCCATCCATAATACTTTCCTGCTTCTTCAGGTGTATTACTGCCTAGATTACAGCTGGCCCATTTTACATCGAGGCCTAAATCAATAATATCTCCTTCCGTGATTTCTATGTCTTGTGTACGGAAAGTGTTAATTTCGCTTAGATATCGTTTCCCTGCATAGACAAAACAAGCTGCATAGTAATAATTGGTCCCAGGTTTCAGCCCGTCTACAACTGTAGAGAAAGAACCGTCTGAGTTTATTTCTAGACAAGGGTATAAGTCGATAGTTTCTAGGTTTGCATCTGTTTCTGATACGACAAAACCCAGCATATCTTGAGTGGCTTTAATTTCCTCTGAACGGAAGCTCCCGTATAAATCCACGACATACTGATTGCGTGCTACTGCATTTTCGGTTGTTAGGGTGAATTCTGCTGATGCTGTAGTTACATTCAGTTCTTGCTCTATGATTGGATCTTCGGAACCATTGGCCCATATACGGATTGCCACTTTATATTGTGTATTTGCTGTTAATCCACCGAATTCGAGGAGATATGTATCAGAGGTACCATCTACTAAAGACGGAGCTCTTTCATCTTCAACTTTCCAGTTACCTCCTTCGTTTTTATACAAGACAAAATAGATGTTATCTATTTGGGCTCCTCTAATATCTAATTTCGCTTGTACTCGAATCATGTCATATCTTACTATAGGAGATGAAATTTCTTTGATGGCTACGGTCGTTTTTCCTCCGCTCCAGTCATAAGGGTCTTGAGAGCACCCGTAATACAACGTTGATACTAGAATCAACATTAATAATTTAAAATAGGCTTTCATAAGTTTTATTTTTATTCGTTTTTCCATAATTGCATGAACAAATCCTTTTGGAAACTATTTTGGGTCGATTCACTTTCTGATAAAGTGTGGCATAATGTATTGAGACATTCGTCTTTTCTAAGTTGTAAGGTTATACAGACCGTGTATTTCCCTTTTTGTTCACTTATGACAGACTCATCAGTTATCTTGGCTCCTTTTAATAGCATTTTGACTGCCATTTGAGTTTCTGTAATAAATTCATCTGCCGACTCACCTGTGTTGGTTTGGTTTCTGATATAACTTTCTGATACATTTTTAATTTTTCCATTAATCATTGTAGCCAAAAGATTTCGGGCATGAAGCATTGCTTTTTGCCTGGCTACAGTTACAGAAGATGCACTTGCAGTCTGAGTAGCTACAAAATAATTCTTGTCATTATCGGCTCCCCATACTGTAAAACTTTGCAGGAGGTATAACAGTAGAAAGATCAGGCTACTTTTTTTCATGTGCTATTTCTTTTAAGTTATCAATAATCAAATCGACAATACTCATCTGTAAGTCTGTTTTACGTACTCGGTTTTGTTGTAACCAACGGGCAAATTCAGCAGAAGTCACTGAAGGAAGTTCACTATAACCTTCCGGTAGTTTCTGATTTTCTCCTTTTATGTTAAAGAAGAAATCTTTTGTAAAAGGAGTTTCCGAGAAAAGGTAATAAATACGTATGACATCGTATTTTTGGTCGGTCATCAGTTCCAGCTCATCTACAGTTTGTCGGTCTTTATAGGGAACAGCAGAAAGGTCGAAAAATGAATACCATTGATTGGCTTCAATTTTTACATCATCATCTTTCTCAAAAGCAGCATAAGGCAACATTCGAAAAGCATTCTCTCCATTATCCATAAATAAGACAAGGTGCCCAGATTTTGTACTCCGAAAGCGGGTAATGAATAAATCTCCTTGATGGAAGACCGAATCATTCCCCACCGTCAGATGAGTTTCAGAGTCCTGAATTTTTTGTTCTGCAATGATTTGCTTATGTCCATTCAGTATCTGAAACTCAAATTGAGGTAGTATCTGATTAAGAGGTTGCGCATATCCTTTAACTCGGCAGGTCCATTCCGTTGCGGAAACTTTCTTTTTTAAACGTCCCCAACGATTCATTCGAAGAATTTCTGTTTCATGGGAAGTTAAACTGGGTTCTGCCAGATTTGCCTTCCAGATACCTTGTGGAAACTGGGAGGTTAAATCCAGATAATGTTCATAACTATCTAACTCACCTTCATAACTTTTCATAAAGTTTCCGTATGTGATAGAGGTACCGAATTTTTTCTCAATGGCTTCCTGTTGGGCCATATTGATTAAATCTGATTGCTTGAAATCTTCTCCGTCGGGAACTTTAATAGAAGTGGTACCTTCTACTACTACCCAGTCGGATGGAGGAGTACCTTGAAATACTTGGGCTTGTGTGTAATTGCTCCATACTGTTACACACACTGCCCAAAGTATTATTTTATTAGCTAATTGCCGCATATATATTGATTAGAAGGCATTTAAACTAGAATGTTTTTTTAAGAAACGACTTCCGTTGAACCAAAAGCCAATTGAAAGGCAGTGAGCGGATTTCAATCTATTACCATAATCACCATCCGTTAATGTCTTAGCTAAACTTAAGTTCTTATAACCGATACGGAAAAAACCAAATTCGAATCCAGCTCCAAATTGATAGCCTAAATGAGTGGATTTTATGAGGGAATCGCTGCTAAAGAAGTTGAATGAATCTTCACGTCCACTGTGTATTGCATAAAAAAATGTTCCACCTCCATTTAGATAAAAACGGATTTTGTTAGAAAGAAGATATTTAAATTCAATTTCAAAAGGTATGTCAATTCCATATGCTCTAGTGAAGGTATTTCCTGTTTCTGTATTAAAACTACTACAATCTTCTGCCCACATAAATCCAGCACCAGTGCGCAGCGAAAGTGTTAGCCAATTGGGAGTCCATTGGCGTGGCAATAAATAATCTCCCATGATGTTAGCTTGATGTACCCAACGTCCTGTGTTATCTTTTCCCATAAAGAAACCCTCCGGATCATATAAATATGCGGGATGTACTCCACTTCCTCCTTCAATTCCAAAACGCCATTGTGCATTGGCATTCAAAGAAAAAGCCCATATCATACACAATATACATACGATTTTTATATATATTTTCTTCATTGTTTTCAAACTTATTTTTGTTGAACTTAATATTTTACAAATACATCATTTTTACGTGCACTGACTTGAATGACAGGATCTTGACGAACTTGATCACCTTCCAGTTCTTTTACTAGATAAGGTACGCCAGAACTTTGAGTATCAGATAAGTATTTATATAGCTCATCGAAAGAAAGCACTCCATCACCATTTAAGTCTGATTTTGCTTTATCTTGCATTGCTTTGAACAAGACGTAAGAGAACAAACCATGTTTCTTTTCCTTGTACCAATTGGCATATTGGTCTTCACCTGACGCTGAAAGTATCACGAATTTAGCCAATTTATCAGGTTTGGGACGGCGTACGAATTCAGTGGCAGATGCTTCCATGGAAATTTCCTGTCCAGAGAAACAAGCATCTGTAATGACATTTACTTTATCTATTGGTAGTGCACTCAATATACGGTAGATGCTCTGTAATGAGGTGGCTTGTTCTTTACAACTTTTCGGATTGGAACGAACTCCCAATAAATAGGGTTCTCCCATGAAAGGATATCCATGTCCGGAATAATAGAAATATACTTCTTTACTTCCTGTGGATGCAACTAATTTAGCCAATTCACCTTCTTGATTGTCTGTTCCGAAAATATCATCAAAATCTTTTTTATCAGCATTGGTTTTAAATAGAATATTTTTCTCGTCTAATCCGAGGGTTTTAACCAAATAATCTCGCATGGTAGTCGCATCATTCACTGCATATTTTACAGGACCAACTTTCGTGCTGCCTTGCTTTCCTGTTGCTACCTGATAATCGGTATTACCGATTACTACAGCTACTGCGTTTGATTTAGCTGTTGTTTCAGGAATGTTTGTATCTACCTCTGATGTTCGTTCATATACATTTTCTTTATATGATGCGATTTCCGGATAGTCTTTTTGGAATGCATTATGGATGGTTACTTCTACAGCTACACGGCGATATTTAGCTCCTACTTTGTCTGCTACTTCTGCGAAATGCTCATAATGTACATTTGCTACACGGAATGCACCAATATGTTTTTGCATAAAATTCTTGATATCCAGTGTACGTAGATAAGCTAATTGTTCATTACTGCTGATTCCGTCTTTGGTATTGACTGATACATAGCCGAATGAACCGTTTACAAAATACTCAGCATCTTGAATATCTCCAAATGCTCCGTCATAAGCAACTGCGTTACGGAATGGGCTGGCATCTGTACTTCCAATAATCTTTACTGTTACTTCTGTTCCAGGTGCGATATATTGTTCCAGTTTGGATTCAATTGTACTCTTAATAATACCTGCTGTTTGAAGGGCTGCTTGGGAATCTTTCAGCCGATATTTCCCTGATGGCCAGTCTTCTGTGCCTTCATCGATTCTCAGTTTCTTTAAATGTTCAGAAAGGACCTGAACATCATAACGAACCTTCATGTTATATTCTACCTGTCCATCTTTTTTTACTTCAGGCATTACTTCCGCATTGACATCTACTTGTGTGTTTTCTGTCAATTTCTTCTGTGCACGTAACTCTGAAATCATGGTTGCTAAAAGCTCTTTTAAGTCTCCTTTGATTTCATTGGTTACATCTTCTGCTTTCTTGACAGCTTTTTCAACAATTGCTATTTCTTTCTTTGGCTCTTCTTTCTTCTTGACGTCCATCCATAAAGGATAATAGGGAACCAAAGCTAATTCTTGGGTACGTCCGTAGGCACGTCCACCTAATTCGAAACGATGTTTGTCATTTCCAATTGTGACATAAAGAGTGGCTGTGCGATTCTTTTTTAATGATTTCCTGAGTGGTATATTGATTTCTCCTTTCAGAATGCCATCTTTTGTTAAGGTTAAAGTTTTTGATGGTAGGGCTTTATAGGTTTTTCCTTTAATTTCCAATACGATGTTCTGTTCTGCATTGAATGTGATGTTATTTCCTTTTTGTAGTTTTACCTCAAGTAAGAATGTCATCATTCCTCGATTGGGTTTTCTTCCAAAATCAGAAATCACACAGTAACTTTCCGGTAAAACGGAAATTAAATCTTTTTGTTTCAGATTGGCAGTGACTTTGGGCCAGCTAGGATTGTTCATATCAAAGGAGGTTTCTTTGTCTGACTGGATATCCCGCCAACCTACATTGGGAAGGACTGAGGTTTTTATCGGATTTATGGAAGAAGATTTCTGTCCATATACAGTCATTCCACACATGAGCATAGAAGCGCAACATATCGTTGGAATCATGCTAGTTTTTTTCTTACCTTTACATTTCATTATTTAATATATTTAGCTTGTTGGAAGAATTGAATTAGCGCAGATTTAATTTTTCCATTAGGGTTCATTCCTGTTTGTTTATTATAGAATTTCAGTGCGCTTATTTTTTATTCTGAATTCTGTTTTCATATTTCACCTTTGTATACCAATAAACTTGATTATGCAATAACAGGATAGGGACTCTATTCATGATAGGAAAAGAATGGAGTTCTGCCTTATTGTATTCACAAAAGTAAACAACAGAAAATAAATGTAAAATAGTGAAAAATAAAGAAACCGATTAAATGCGTAATTGAGGCATTCAATCGGTTGAAAAAGGAGTTTAACTGGTTATAATTTTACAGCAATTTTAAGGCTTCTTTTATTTTGCTGTAATGACGTCGGCTGGCAATTAATTCCAGATTATTGAAAGGAGCATATAAGATGCATCGCAGCGTGCTGTTTTCAATGGAAGACAGATAGTCAATGTTAAGGATGCAATCTGTGTTGATGCGGATGAAGGAAGGATGTAAATTTAGGATGTCGCGTGCTTTGGTACTTAGTCGCAGGCGATGCTGTTTCATGTTTGTGAGTGTCATGTTCCAGCAACGGTTTTCGTTGGAGTACTGGAAATAGAGTATTTCGGAATCACGGAGCAGCAGCAGATTGTTGACCGTTTGCACGGCGAATTTGCAATCTTTATTGAGTAGCTGGTGCATGGCCTGTTCAAAATTAATCGGATTGTTGCCTTTTTCATGCTTTACGCGTTCTACAATCTGGAGCAGTTCTTCCGATTGGTAAGGTTTTAACAGATAGTCAAAGGCAGAGGCACGCAATGCGTCAATCATGTATTTGTCGAATGCGGTATAGAATACCACATGCATATTGTTGTACATATAAGGTCTGATTTCCTGCAATAATTCGATTCCGTTGGTTGTGGGAAACTCAATGTCGAGAAATAATAAATCGGGTTGATATTGGATGATACTCTTTTTGGCCTTTTGTGGAGAAGTCTGAGTGTCCAGAATATTTATTTCTGGATAAACGGCCAGGTCATCCGCCAAATTACGGATGGAATTGGGTTCATCGTCAACGATAATAGTCGTAATGCTTGTAGTCATTTGTTTAAAGTTTGAATTGATAGTTGAATGGAACGTAAAGGCTTACCAGTGTGCCTTTTTGGCCTTGGTTGGAAAGATTTTCGATATGGAATTCCATAGCTTCCGTATTTTTTCCGTTGAGCAGCTCTATGGTGCGGAATAACATTTTTAGTCCATTGCCTGTTCCTCTTTCTGAGTGGTCGCCGTGTCCGGGGTCGTATCCGCAGCCGTTATCGCGGATGTGGATTAATATTCCTTTTTCGGTTACGTCAATTTGTACCAGCAGGCAAGCATCTGCTGAGGGCTCACCGTCGAATGCGTATTTGAGTGCATTTTCTACGGGTATCTGTATACTCATTGAAGGTATGAGCATTTGCATGGGGACTGCAGGATTTATTTCCCATTTGGTAGTCGGCGTGTGGGGAGTGGTTTCCTGGCGTAGGGCGACATAGTTCTTTACCAGTTCTATTTCATCCTGTAAGGTGACAGTGATTTGGTCGAAGACCAACAGATTTCCGCGTAGTACCTGGATAAAAAGCTTTAGTAAGTGAGACAGGTCGGGATATTGTTTGAAAATCGGCATCACGGTGTTGAGTACGTTAAACACATAGTGTGGGGATATGCGGTTCTTTACGTTCTCCATACGTAGTCTTGACACAAGTGCCAGTTGCTGGTTGAATTTACGCTCGTTTTTACGGTTGATATGCACAATGATGAGTGCTGCACCCAAGATGGAGATAACCAGTAATGACAACACGAGTATCAGTGTGTTGCGTTGGGCAGAGAGCTGTTCACGGTTGTGGGCTATCATTACATCGCGTTTTAACAGGGTGGTATCCTGGCGGTAGCGGTAGTCTATTTCTGTGATGTTGTTGATATGGCGCAGGTTACGCATGGAATCATCATATTGGTTCATGGCTGCCCGATAATGGTAAGCATGGGCAAAATCACCTTTCCGGGCATAATATTCCATAAAGCGTTTATTGTGCAGATACATGTAAAGCGGACCTATTTTCAAGGCGTCGTATGGCTTGGACAGATAGTAGTTCACGCTGTCCAGTCGGTTTTCGTTTAATGCCAGTGCGGCTTGCAGACTATTGAGATAAAACATGACTTCTTCACTGGTAGTGGAATCGTTTTGAAAGTAGGCATAGGATTTATTCAAATAATAGTGTGCAGAATCGTTGCGGTTCATGAGTGTATAGATTTCTCCAATGTTGGCTTCAATCAGCGCATCATACGAGGGTTGGTTAAATTGCCGACACACTTCATAAGCTCGTTTGAAACATTGCAAGGCTTCGGGGTATTTCTCTTCAAAGTAATAACAGTTTCCTTTTGAATTGTAATAGATGTAGTTCTCGTAGCTGAGGCGTGGTTCCGGATTTTGTTCAGCCATGTCAAAATAGTGATGGGCTTGTCGGAAGTTATGCAAGTCGGCATACACTTGTGCCAGTCCTGTATAAATACTGAACCGGATACGTTCTGATCCCAATGAATCAACCAGCCATAAGGCGCGTCGATAATAGCGGGAGGCATTGGCTAATTCTCCCTTTTGTCTGTATTGGTCTGCCAGGTTGATGCAGATGTTTTCCAGTTCTGAACGGTCGTCCGATAACATCAGGGCGTCATACGCGTGATGCAGGCAGGCGATAGCCGAATCTCTTTGGGATAGTGCCTGAAGGATAGCGAAGCGATGGTTCCAGCATTGGGCAGCTAGCGCATTGCTATGAGGATGTGTCAGACAATAGTTTTCCACTCGCCGGTTCATCCATAAAGCACTGTCTGCATAACCTTGGAGAAAAAGGCAGTAGCTGGAGAATAATTCCAACTTGTAATAGGATGTGCTATCCGTTAACCCTGTTTGAGCTGTACGGAAGCGTTGTTCCATGAGTGTTGGATATGTATAAATGGAATCGTAGCGATTGATAAGGAAGGTGTCTATTGCATTCCGCTGTGTGTGGTAGGTGTTCTGTTTGGGTGTGCATGAGATAAACATGTATAGCAGCAGACCACATAAAATATACGCAGGGTGGTTATAGAAATGTTTGATATTCTTTTTCATATATCGATATATTTTACATAGAATAAATTCTTTATGATATAGATTATAACATGCCTTTTCTTATGCAAATATAAAATTTTTCAGAATCCTTAACAATGGCAGAGAACCGTTTTCCTATATAAATTAAGCTTACTTGGTAAAAAAATAAGTGTATATGGTCATTTATTAGGTTTAGAGTAGGATGTAAAATTTGATTGAGGTAAAACAAGTCTGCCATGGCTTAAATGGGTGATATTGAGATTTGTAGAAACGATGAAGACCTTTGTCGCAAACGGTTGTCTATTTTTTAGGGTTTCCTTGTGCAAAACGTAGGTTTCCCTTTGCGGAGATATATGGCTTCCGACACGTAGACGTATGTTTCCGCGTAGGAAGACATAAACAGTGACAAGAGGTTCTTCCTTTATCTTTTGGGCGTTTTTATGTTTGGAATAAGGAAACTGTTGTGAGGGAGCAGTTGGCAGATAAAACGAACGCCCCGGCTTGTGGAGGCCGAGGCGTTGCAGTTATTCGTATGTATGCTTTTATTTTATTCGCATGCAATGTAGCCTTTCACCGGAGTCATGATGAAAGTAAATTCATAGTCTCCGTAAGGCAACATGTATTGGGCTTCCGGCAGGGCACCCCAGCTGTTGACACAACCCAGACCCATCTGTGCCTTGTCAATCAGCAGGTTGGTCAGGTCGGCTTCTTCTACTTCGAAGGAGTGGCTCTGTTTCTTTTCCGTGCCGTCGTCCAAAGAAGCGATGGTGTAGTGGAGGGCAGAAGCGGAGAACGGTGCTTCAGCCACGAACATCAGTCCGTTGCCAGCCATGTTCAACTGTCTCCACCAGCGGATATCGGTCTTGGTTCCGGTTTCCTGCGGACGGATGTACGGATAGAACTGGTCGCTTACGTTCTGGTTGTAGATGCCCAGGTCGGTGCAGTGGTTGCGGTCGCTGTAGTTTTCTATCGGGCCGCGGCCATAGTAGGAAATCTTTTCAAAGGATTTCGGCATGACCATCTGCATACCGAAGCGGAACATCGGCGATACCTTGGCGTTCTTGTCGGCCACCATCTTCTGAGTTACCTTCACGGCACCTTCGTTGTTAATCTGGTAGGTGAGATACAGTTTGGCCGATACCTCTGTGAGGTCGTAAGTGGAATTTACCACTGCCAGTCCGTTTTCTACCTTGTAGTTGAAGTCGGTGAGCTTGATGCCCGGGTTCTTCCAAGCCGCATACTTGTTTTGCAGGCCGGCACCGAAGTCGTTGTCGGTCGGGGCACGCCAGAAGTTCGGTGTCAGGGCTTCCCCTTCTTTGAGCATGCTTACTCCATTTACATCATATTTGTCCAGATATCCGTTGCGTTTGCTGAATTCCATGTAGAATCCGTCGCCTTTCACGGCGATGTAGTCCGGATAGTTCGGGTTGATTTGCGGTTCAACCACCTGCTGGTTGGTAGCTGTTACGTTCTTCAGGTCCATGGCCGGAGCTTTGTACGGATTGAGTACCAGCTGGTCTTTAGCCACTACGGAGCCTGCCGGAAGCAAGCCTTCGCGGTTCTTCTGGATGTATTTCACATTGAGCAGCCATTCGCCGCACTGGCAGGTCTTGCCCAGGTCAAGTTTCACGGTGGCAGTCTGGTGAGGAGCCACGTTCAGGTTGTCCACACGTCCGCTACGGATGGCTTTTCCATCTTTCAGCACTTCCCATTCCAGTGCGTAGGCCGACAGGTCGCGGAAGAAGTTCTCGTTGTACACCTTGATTTCTCCCTTGGACAGATCACCCGCAGTGGTCCAGATGTTCTGGTAGAAGTATTGTACTTCGTAGGCGTGCGGGTTCGGTTTGCGGTCGGGGCTGATGAGGCCGTTGTCGCAGAAGTTCTTGTCGCCGGAATCGTCCATACGGTTGAAGTCGCCGGCATAGGCATAAATCATCTTACCGTTCTTGCCGGTCCAGCGGATAGACTGGTCGACGAAGTCCCAGATGAATCCTCCCTGGTATTTCGGATACTTGCGAATCAAATCCCAGTATTCCTTGAAGCCGCCTTCGGAGTTACCCATGGCATGTGCATATTCACACTGAATCAGCGGTTTCTGGTATTTGTCGTTCTTGCTATATTCTTCGCACCACTTGTAGTCGGCATACATCGGGCAGTAGATATCTGTCTTTCCGTCGATGCGGGCCTGTTCGTACTGTACGGCACGGCTTGGGTCTTCAGCCTTGACCCAGTCGTAAGCGGCTTCGAAGTTCGGACCGTAGCCGGCTTCGTTACCCAGTGACCAAAAGATGATGCTCGGGTGGTTGAAGCCACGCTGCACGTTGCGCTGGTTGCGCTCCAGGTGGGCTTTCTTGTAGCTGGGTTCTTTGGCCAGTGTCTCTTCGCCGTAACCCATTCCGTGGGATTCGATGTTGGCTTCGGCTACGACATAAATACCGTATTTGTCGCAGAGGTCATACCAGAAATTGTCGTCCGGATAGTGGCAGGTTCTCACCGCGTTGATGTTGAGCTGCTTCATAATCTGGATGTCCTGAATCATGCGGGCCCGTGAAACCACGTATCCGCCGTCGGGGTCCATTTCGTGGCGGTCGGCTCCTTTGAAGAGTACCGGCTGGCCGTTGACCAGAATCTGTGCGTTCTTGAGTTCAATTTTACGGAAACCGACTTTCACCGGTACCACTTCACTGGTCTTGCTGCCGTCTTTCAGGGTTGCACGCAAGGTGTACAGGTAAGGTGTTTCCGCACTCCATTTCTGCGGGTTTTCCACTTGCAGGGTGGCAGCCACCTTGCCGGAACCTTTCACTTCGGTAGAAGCCACGGTCTGGTTCTTTGCATCCAGCAGTTCCAGGCTGACATTGCCGTTTCCTTTCAGGTTCAGGGTGATGGCCAGTGAGCCGTTCTTGTATTCGCTGTCCAGGTCGGGAGTGACGCGGATGTCATCGATGCGTTTCTTGTTGCGGGTATAGAGGTAGCAGTCGCGTGCCACGCCGGTATAGCGGAAGAAGTCCTGGTCTTCCAGATACGAGCCGTCACACCAGCGGAACACCTGGAAGGCAATCAGGTTCTTCTGTCCCGGTTTCAGGTACGGGGTCAGGTTAAATTCTGCTTCCAGTTTGCTGTCTTCACTGTAGCCCACAAACTTGCCGTTCACCCACAGGTACATGTTGGAGCTGACAGCTCCGAAGTGAGCGATGATGTCTTTGCCGCTCCAGTCGGCCGGCACCATAATTTCCCGGCGGTAAGAGCCTACATGGTTTTGTTCGGTCGGTACGTAGGGAGGATTGTTTGCGAAGCGGCCACGCCATCCATAACCTACATTGACGTAGATTGGGTCGCCATATCCCTGCGTCTCCCATACGCCCGGTACTTGCAGGTTATCCCATCCCTTGTCGTTGAAGCCGACTTTCCAGAAGTCCGTGGGGCGGGCATCGGCGTTTCGTACCCAGAAGAACTTCCAAGTGCCGTTCAGGCTCATGAAGTTCTTGGAGTCTTCCTTGACTGCCTTGGCGGCCATTTCTGCGTTTTCATACGCAAAGAAGTTTGCGTGCATCGGTGCCCGGTTGATGGCATTAACCTCGGGGTCCTGCCATTCTTTGAACGTCTGTGCGCTGCCCGAGAGCACACAAGCACCTAAGATTCCTAACACTAATTGTTTTTTCATGGATTAATTATTTAATAAATAAATGATTGCTATGTGTTTTATTCAACCACCCAGGCTGGGTTATGTGGATAGATAACTCTTGGGTTGTAGTACATTTCTTCTTTATCGGGAATTCGAATGAGGTATTCCTTTCCGCTGTGGTTGGGAAGAGAACTCCCCCTTAACCACGGATTCATGCTCTTCAACAGACTGAAATTAATGCCTTGACTTTTGGCAAAGCGGGCAAGGTCGTCAATATCGTTGGTAACTTTGATTGTACGGTAAGGAATGGGGGGATACAAGTCGCTGGCTCGCAGACGGAATCCAAAGCGTTTGGGGTCGGTGAGCAGAAGTTTGGCTGCCAGGATGCGATATACATAGCGTGAAGTTTCCTCTACCAGATAGAGGTCAAGAGCATTGTCGGTATATTGTTTTTCCTGTTGCTGGCTGATTCTTCCCTGACCGGCATTGTAGGAGGCTGCCACGGTTTCCCAGTTGCCGAACTTGCGATAGGCTTGCTTCAGGTATTTGCAAGCCGCTACGGTTGATTTCTCCACATCGTAGCGTTCGTCTACGTGGTGGTTTACTTCCAGGTCGAAGTCGCGGGCGGTGCCGCTCATGAACTGCCACAGTCCGGCTGCTCCGGCTCCCGAACGAGCCAGCGGATTGACGTTGCTTTCGATGACCATCAGGTATTTGAAATCGTCGGGGACACCCTGTTCCCTTAAGATGGGTTCAACGATTGGAAAATAACGGTTGGCCCGCTTGATGATTTGCAGCGAAGTGCTGTGCATGTAAGTGAACGCCATCAACTCCCGATCCATCCGTTCCCGTCGGTCATAGCGCGTCAGGTCAATGTCGATGCCACAGAAATTAATGCTTTTGGGAACTTCTACGCAACTGTAGGTAGTGGATGAGGCTGTTTCTGTCTGTGCAGTGCAGGAGGTGGAAAACCCGGGTAACAAAAAACCGGTTACAAATAGAGCGGTTGTAAGTGATAAAGTGTATAAGCGTTTTGTCAATTTCATATTCAAGGTTTTCTTGTAACTGTCGGTCTTTTGTGAATCTGTGGCAAAAATAAGGATTTATTTATGTAAGTCAGGGGTATAATTTAGGCAAAAGTCAAGTAAAAATCGTTCAAAACAGGTTCGAGTTTACTTAATTCCCCGTTTGGCTATGCATATGTTGTGCTATTTTGAGCCTTTAAGGCACAAAAAAATCAACAGCTCTTTGTTTAAAAATCGCTCTAAAATACGAAATAAACTTTTGGGAAACGCTACCTTTTTAATTTATTTCACAAAATTGCAGTTCTCTGAAAGTTCATTCTTCCATGCTGAAACTTTTCAGGATAGTCTCTGGAATTTTGTCATTATCTTGGCGGTATACAATGGAAATATAGAAGCCGCAGCTTCCGTCTTTGGCCAGCAGGTAGCAATAGACGCATTTCTCTTCTTCGCAATTCCCTTTGAGCTGCACGCCGTGAAACTGTGGCAGCTCAAAAGGTTGCACGTCGCTTTGTGAGGTCACTTCATCGTCTGTGGCGATGGCTTTCAGTTCTTGTCCCAATTCTTCTTTTTTCATGCCTTCTCCTTCCAGCAATTGGATGGTGAGGTAGTAAGTATCGTTCCCGGCCAGATAGCCTTCGGAAGAATCATCTTCTACGGTAAGGTCGGACGGAGCCTTGAAGGATACTCCATACGAATCCCATCGGGTGGTTTTCAACTGTTGTGCGACTGCCGGAACGGCTACGGTAAAGAATGCAATCAGGATAAAGAATAACTGTTTCATGCTTTTCGTTCTGCTACTACTTTTCGTGCGTAAACTTCTTCTTCCTTATTAACCAGTACACAGACGTGTCCTCCCATATTGGCATAAGGAGAAGTGACAGCTGACAATGTTTCGTCTTTTAGCATGGCTTCTACACCGGCTGATCTCAACAAGCCCTTTACCAATTCAGCTTCCCAGAGGTCTCCTCTGAAAACTTCAATCAATGAATCGTAATCTTTCGCTTCCATAGTCTTTTGTTTTAAGGGTTAATAATTAGAAGTTCATTTCTCTTATATTCTATGTCAAAGATAACAAACTTTCGGAAATAAACATGCTTTCGGGCATATATTTCTTTGGCAGGGACGATTATTTCCTTTCGAAAGTTTTGAATGTCTGCCTGAAATTGTATTTTTGCGATAAACTGTAATCTGAAAATGGTGAAAATGAATCTGAATGAAATATTTCAATCCGTTCGGGCAGCATCCCGTAAACTGGCAATGTGGGATGTGGAAACGGTGAATGCACTTTTGTGTGCGGTGGCTGACAGGATAGAGGAGAAAACAGACAGTCTGCTGGAGGCCAATCGGGAGGACTTGCTGCGGATGGAAGTTTCCAATCCGAAGTATGACCGTTTGAAGTTGACAAAGGAACGGTTGTCGGGGATTGCGGCCGACATGCGTCAGGTGGCTGTGCTTCCTTCCCCGCTGGGGCGTGTCCTGGAGAGTTATACGGTGCCGAGCGGGCTGCGACTGAAAAAAGTGAGTGTGCCTTTCGGCGTAATTGGGGTGATTTATGAAGCCCGTCCGAATGTGAGTTTCGATGTGTTTGCGCTGTGCCTGAAAAGTGGGAACGCCGCTATCCTGAAAGGAGGGAGTGATGCGGATGCTTCCAACCGGGCTATCGTGCAGCTCATTCAGGAGGTGCTGGAGGAGTTCGGGGCCGACCCGCACGTGGTGGAGCTGCTTCCTTCGAGCCGGGAGGCTACGGCGGCGTTGTTGCATGCCGAAGGATGGGTGGACTTGATTATTCCCCGTGGAAGCAGTAACCTGATTCGCTATGTGCGTGAGGAAGCTACTGTGCCGGTCATTGAAACGGGGGCCGGTATCTGTCATACGTATTTTGACAAGGCGGGCGATCTGGTCAAGGGAGCGGCTATTGTCCACAATGCCAAGACGCGCCGGGTAAGTGTCTGCAATGCCCTCGACTGTCTGCTCGTACATCGGGCACGGCTGGCCGATTTGCCGGGCCTGTGCGCACCGTTGCAGGAAAGCCGGGTGGTATTCTATGCCGATGAGCCGGCTTATGAGGCCTTGTCGGGACGGTATCCGGTGGAACTGCTTCGTCCTGCCACGCCGGAGAGTTACGGTACAGAGTTCCTGGACTACAAGATGGCCATCAAGACGGTGGAGGATATTGCGGAAGCTGTATCGCATATTTATGCATACGGGTCCGGACACAGTGAATGCATTGTGACGGAGGATGCGGAAACGGCCAACTTCTTTACAAAGGCGGTGGATGCGGCCTGTGTGTATGTCAATGCACCCACTTCGTTTACCGATGGAGCTCAGTTTGGTCTGGGAGCAGAAATAGGAATCAGTACCCAGAAACTGCATGCCCGTGGCCCGATGGGATTACGGGAGATGACTACCTATAAATGGATTGTAGAAGGCGATGGGCAGGTTCGAAAAAAATGAATAAAAGAGAGATAGTATTGTATTTTTATAGTATATTTGCGAGGAAAAATAAATTTATATACACTTTTACGTATGAAGACTTATACCAATGTATTCGATTTGGGCGACTTGAAGACCGCCTTGGATGAAGCGTTCGAGATTAAGAAAGACCGTTATAAATACGAAGCGTTGGGCAAGCATAAAACTTGTCTGCTGATATTCTTTAATAATAGTTTGCGTACGCGATTGAGTACGCAGAAGGCAGCCCGCAACCTGGGCATGGATGTCATCGTGCTGGATGTGAATCAGGGTGCCTGGAAGCTGGAAACCGAGCGTGGCGTGGTGATGGATGGCGACAAGAGTGAGCATCTGCTGGAGGCAATTCCGGTGATGGCTTCTTATTGCGATATTATCGGCGTACGTTCGTTTGCTCGCTTTGAGAGTCGGGAGGACGACTATACCGAGAAGATTCTGAACCAGTTTATCCAGTATTCCGGCAAGCCGGTATTTTCCATGGAAGCGGCTACGGGACATCCCTTGCAGGCTTTTGCCGATTTGATCACGATTGAGGAATACAAGCGGACCGAACGTCCGAAGGTGGTACTGACATGGGCACCGCATCCGCGGGCTCTTCCGCAGGCTGTACCGAACTCTTTTGCGGACTTTATGAATGAGGCCAATGTGGATTTCGTGATTACACATCCTCACGGTTATGAACTCGACCCGAAGTTTGTGCGGGGCGCGAAGGTGGAATATGACCAAAAGAAGGCGTTCGAAGGAGCGGAGTTCATCTATGCGAAGAACTGGGCTTGTCCGGGGGTAACTTGTCCGGAGGATTACGGAAAGATTTTGAGTAAGGATATGAGCTGGACGGTAGATACGGAGCACATGTCGTGGACCAACAATGCATTCTTCATGCACTGTCTTCCGGTACGCCGTAACATGATTGTGTCGGATGACGTGATTGAGGCTCCGACTTCACTGGTCATTCCGGAAGCTGCCAACCGGGAGATTTCGGCTACGGTAGTGTTGAAGCGTATGCTCCAGAGTTTGTAATAATCAGCACTAAAATAAATGCCGTGACGGGCGGAGGGATATTCCCTCTTGTCGGTCACGGCATTCTTTTATCTTATCTGCTTTTTATCAGTGTGAATTGCTTGGGGTCTGTCTTATTGCTCAATATCCTTGCCCAGTTCTTTCCAGCCTTCAAACCCTTTGTCAAGATTATACACCTTGAAACCTTTCTTGACCAGTAGTTTGGCGGCATTCCGGCTGCGGCGGCCACTCTTGCAATAGACGGCTACCGGTTGTTCCGGATCCAGCAGTTCATCGGCGTTGGCCGAGAATTTCTCATCCAGCACGTTGATATTGATACTGCCCGGAATGTGACCTTCACTGTATTCAGCCACGGTCCGTACGTCTACCAGCTGCACTTGGTCGTCGCTGATGAAACGTTCAAACTCGTCGGTGGACAGGTTCTTGAAGTCATCGCCTGATTTTCCTTTGCATGCCACCATGGCTACGGCGAACATGCATATAAAGAACATGAAATAAATCGTCTTAATCATAAAGTTGAGTGTTAGTAAGTGAATTCGTAGCTTACAAAGCCTTTCTCGTATGTGTTGATGCGGAGAATCACCCGGTCTCCTTGTGCAAGCCGTCCTTCATAAGCCCATAAGGGTATGGAAAGATAACTCTTGCGGGTAAACGCTTCATAGTCACCGTTCTGGTTGTGATAGAGTGTCAGGTGAAGTGTCCGGCTGCCGTCCTCGTTGTCGGTGATTCCGTCTTCCATGAAATGGAAGATATGGCTCTTTTCTTTGGCCATAGGCAGCAGAATCAGGTTGAGGTAGTTACCTGATTTCCATACGCTCTGTATGTCTAGTGGATCGGTCTTGGCGATGCCGTCCGGTAGCTTGTCGACTGTTACCGGCTTTACAGCGATAATCAGTTGGCAGGAATACAGCAAAGCCGTCGCATTTCCCTGCGCATTCATTTCCTTGGGCTCATAGATGGATACCGTCCGGTAGGTTGAATCAGGCGTCAGTCCGTCTAAACCGTCCCGGTTGAGAATCTGCAACGTCTCTCCCTTATCGGTGATAAGGTCTTGAAGTGTTCCGTCCGCGTCTGTCGTTACGTCGATAAAGGTACTTATCACGTTGGGATAGACGTATTCATCCTCTTTGCATGCACCTAAAAAAAACAGGCAGAAGAACGCGCTTAAAAGGATACGGACCCGTTTCATGCTTCGGTGGCTTTCAGATAATTGATAGCCGGGTTGGCATACATTTGCAGGATACACCGACGGAGGAAAGCTTCGTCCTTATTGGGCAACTGAATCAAATCCAGTTTCTGTTGCAGATAAGTTTCGAAACGTTGCTTTTCTTCCAGTGTATATTTACCGGCGAAGGTATCGGTGTCGTTCAACAAATCACAGGCTACGTAGTTTCCCGGATACATCCGGTAGCTGCGATGGATGTGCCGATCGATCAGCGTAGCCAAGCGGTTGAAGATTTCCGTCTTAGGTAGTCCCCGCAGCGTTTCCAGTTCCTCGTTGAGGCACGGAGCCGTTTGGAAATGTACGCGTCCCTTGTAACCGAAAATACCTGTCTGCATGTTGGTCAGGTCATCGGCCTGGCTTTTCTTGAAATTCTCCGAGTCCCGTTTCTGCTGCATTTCCTTTGCCTTCAAGAAGTCACACGGGTCATACTCGTACGACAGGGCCACAGGCACGAGGTTTAGTTCTTTCAGTCGATCTACGATGTCGCCTTCTCCTCCCATGGCCAGCATTTTCAACACACTTTCCTGGGTACGGTCGTTGGAGTCCTTGGCTCTTCCTTCACGCTGGGCAATCCACACGTTTTCCTTTTTCTGGGTCACGGCAAAATGGATGTAGCGCGACATGCGGGCCGACGATTCCAGCATCTGCCGCATGCTTAGGGTACGTTGCACGATGAAGGCCTTGTTCACCCGGACCAGTTTCTTGATCCACGGATAAATCAGCAGGTTGTCGCCGATGGCAATTTCCACGGTATTGGGAAAACCGTTATCCAGCAGGCCGACAGATAGAAATCCCGGGTCGAGCACGATATCCCGATGATTGGAGATAAACGTATAACTCTTCTGTTTGTCGGGCAGGGAAGAGGCATCCAGGTCGAATCCGTCGCTATACTGCTGCATGATATCGTGGAGCAGTTTGTGAAAGAAAGCTTTCTGCACGTCCAGATTGGTCTTGCACTGACGTAGCTGTGCTGCAATCATCTCCATGGGGACACCCGGCATAACGGACTGAATAACAGTCTGAAAATCCTTGTCGGCCAGCAGCTCCTCACAGATTTGCGGTAACTCTTCAGGGGTGTACGGACGAATGTCGTTAAATTCAGCAGGTATGTTCATGATTTTGAATGTCTTGTTCTTTCCAAAGATACAAAATTAATTGAAATGGTCTTCAATAATGTCGGTCATTACGTCTTTTATATCCAGTCCGGCTGCACGCACTTGTTGGGGAATGAAACTGGTAGCCGTCATGCCCGGAGTGGTATTGATTTCGAGCATGTTGATTTTCTCACCTTCCGTGATGATGTAATCCACGCGGACGATACCCTTGCAACCCAGGATGTCATAGATGGCGGAAGTGAGCTGCTGTACGCGGCTGGTTAGTTCCGGACTGAGGCGTGCCGGGGTGATTTCTGTCACTTCTCCTTTGTATTTGGCGTTGTAGTCAAAGAATTCATTCTTGCTGACTACTTCGGTAATCGGGAAGACTACAGAGCTCTTCTTCGTCTTGTAGCATCCGTTGGCCAGTTCGATCCCGTCCATAAAGGCCTCAATCATCACATCGTCCGATTCCTTGAAGGCTTCTTGCAAGGCCGGTTGGATTTGCTCTTTGGTTTTTACCTTAGTCACTCCGAAGCTGGAACCGCTGGCATTGGGCTTGATGAAGCAAGGCAGGCCGATTTTGCTGATGACCTCCTCGTCGCTGATACCGTGGCGTTTGTTCACCAGCATGGATTCAGCTACTCGTACGCCGAAACCTTTCAGATACTGGTTCAGGGTGAACTTACTGAACGTCATGGCCGATACCAGCACGTCGCAGGTAGAGTAAGGGATGCCGATCAGTTCGAAATACCCCTGCAGGATACCGTTTTCTCCCGGTGTTCCGTGAATGGTAATATAGGCAAAGTCGGGGATGATTTTCTTTCCGTGGTCCATAAAGCTGAAGTCGTTCTTGTCCACCTTGGCACGGCTTCCGTCGGAAAGGATGGCTTCCCAGTGTGCTTTGGTCAGTTCCACAATATAAAGGGTATATTTTTCCTGGTCGATAAAAGAGTAGATACCCTCTGCACTTTTCATGGAGACTTCGTGTTCGGAAGAGTCTCCTCCTGCTACAATCGCAATTGTACGTTTCATAATTATTCTCTGTTACTGATATATGTTCTCCATCGTTCCAGCAGACAGGTCATGTCTTCAGGCAGTTCGGAAGTGAAAAACATTTCCTCTCCCGTGCGGGGATGTACAAACCCCAGTGTCTTGGCATGCAAGGCCTGACGGGGACAGATTTCGAAACAGTTGTTTACAAATTGTTTGTATTTGCTGAAATGAGTTCCTTTCAAGATTTCATGACCGCCATAGCGTTCGTCGTTGAACAGCGTGTGCCCGATATATTTCATGTGTACGCGAATCTGATGGGTGCGTCCGGTCTCAAGCACACATTTCACCAGCGTGACGTAGCCCAGCCGTTCCAGCACCTGATAGTGAGTGACGGCATGTTTTCCCTGAGTCGGGTCGGCCATGACGGCCATCTGCATCCGGTCGCGCGGGTTGCGTCCAATGTTGCCCACGATGGTGCCTTCATCCTGTTCCACGATGCCCCACACCAAGGCATTGTATTCACGCTTGGTGGTTTTGTGGTAGAACTGTAATCCCAGGCTGGTTTTGGCGTCCGGTGTCTTGGCTACGACGAGCAAGCCTGACGTATCCTTGTCGATGCGGTGCACCAGTCCCACTTGCGGGTCGTTCGGATTATAGGTCGGCACGTCGCGCAGATGCCAGGCGATGGCATTAACCAAGGTGCCGTGGTAATTGCCGCAGCCCGGATGCACCACCAATCCTGCTGGTTTGTTCACTACCATCAGGTCGTCGTCTTCATACACGATGTCCAAGGGAATATCTTCCGGAATGATGTCGTTCTCGTAGCGCGGACGGTCCATCATCACGGTCAGTACATCCAGCGGCTTTACTTTGTAACTGCTCTTCACCGGTTTTCCGTTGGCCATGACAAAACCGTTGTCGGCCGCTGTTTGAATACGGTTGCGTGACGCATTGACGATGCGTTCGAATAAATATTTGTCGATGCGGACAGGAGCCTGTCCTTTGTCTACCACCGTACGGAAATGTTCGTACAGTTCCGGTTCGCCTCCAATCGGCTCAATGTCGTCTGGCGTTTCGTCTTCCAGTTCGTAATCAATCAAATCTTCTGCCATTTTTAATTAGGGAGGTTAGAACCAAGAGTCATCCACCTCAGCCTCGCTGCTTTCAGATGCTCCTTCACTTATCATTACTTGTGTAGAATCCATGGCCAGTGAATCGCGGATGGCCGTGTTGCCCACGCACAAGGTCAGTATGGCCTCGTGTGGAATCTTGTCGCCGCTCATCAGGCTTCTGCCTCGGTATTTGATGCCGTAAATCCAGTCTTGTTCTCCTGAAACGTATTCTGGTTCCGTCAACCGGAAGCCCATGGCTTTCAGTTTGGCTTCCGCCTGTCGGAGGGAACTGTTGTCAATCAGGTCGGGCAACTTCACCAAGGGCACCTTCGAAGTGGTGACGGTCAAGTAAATCGTACGACCTTCCTTTACACGGGCTCCTCCTGCCGGGTTCTGGTCCAGTATCATGCCGTCGGGAAGTCCTTTCACATAGCTGGAATCCACCACCAGTCCCTCTAACTTTTGGTTATGAAGTGCCAGTTGGGCTTCTGCCAGTGACTTGTTCTTGACATTGGGTACCACATAGGCTTCTCCGTGGTGTGTATAGTGGTCAAGCCAGAGCAGGGTGCCCCAGCATGCACCGATAACGACCACAATCATGGCTATCAGGTTCAGCCAGAAAAAACGGTTCTGTTTGAATGAAAAGAATTCTTTCAGGGTTATCATGTTACGTCAAAGTCTATAATTGGGACAAAGATATAACATTTTGTTGGAATACGGGGGAGTAATCGGTGAAACCTATGTCTTTTTAACATGAAAACAGGCACTTGCCATAGAAAGGGTACGGGTGAAGGGCGTGAAAGATGTGGAGAGAAAATGCATGAGGAAGGAGGGCTTTTTCTTAATGCCTTTTAAAGCGGAGGTTGAAGTTCTTAATCTATGTTATAAAACATGTGTAAACGCACACAATACTTGCATAATCTCAGAAAGTCCGTACCTTTGCATCGTGTTTTTCATAGTATTAGATTTAAGGTTAACAAAGGTTGGAGTTCAGCGGAACTCCTTTTTTTTTGGAATGCTTTCATAATACACGTAGGATGTCCATCTTCGGTAAAGGCCCCAAGCGCATAAGTAGAAGGTTTGCATTCCGGTTCCCAATAGAATACCCCCTTGCAATATCCTTGGGTATTGTTTTGGGCTTCAGACAGGATGCGCCGGAGCAGTTTCTCTCCTTCTTCTGGTTGGGCCGATTCCATACCTGTTTCCACAATCATGACATCGCAGTTATATTTTTTGCCGACTCGCCGAATGTTTTCCATACATCCGTTGATAGCTTCGTCTGCGTTTGCTACTTTTTTGTATAAGACAGACCAGTAGGGGTAAAGCGACATGCCAATCATATCCCATTTCCCTCCGTATTGTTTCAAGCCATCGAAAATATAGTTATACAGGTTGTTGTCGAAACCGTTATCCAGATGTACGATGACAGTAGCTTCTGGAAAAATGGATTTTACAGCGTCGTATCCCGCTGTGGTGAGACCTGCGTATTGGGCCATCTGCGTACTGGCCCGGCCCATTTCCCATAAAAAGCCATCGCTGGTTTCATTGCCTACCTGTACCCATTTGGGAGTGATGTTGTGATTTTTCAGCAGTTGAAGTACTTCTTTGGTATGGGCAGCCAAGGCTTTTTTCATTTCCTCATACGACAAGCCTTTCCACGCTTGAGGTACATTTTGTTTGCCTGGGTCGGCCCACCAGTCGCTGTAATGGAAGTCTACCATCAACTCCATGTGGTTGGCCTTTACCCGCTTGGCCAGTTCCAGCATGTCTTCTTTGCTGCTCCATTTGTTTTTGGGGTTGACCCAGACACGCAACCGAATGGCGTTCATCCCCAGTTTTTTCATGAGTGAAGTACATTCTTGTTCATTGCCTTGGAAGTCATAGAAATGATGTCCTTCTGCTTCCAACTCTGTCGTCCAACTGATATCAGCTCCTTTGTAGAAAGTGGAAGTAGCAGTAGCTGTCTGTCCGTACAAGTGAATTATATTTCCCCATAAGAGGAGCATAAGTATGTTTCTTATTTTCATGGCTAATTATTTTTTTTGTACAGTGATAGATATCTTTCCACTTTTCAGGCCTTTTCCGTGTACCGACAGTTCAATTTGTCCAGGTTGCTCTCCTGATTCCAGAATGACGGTCAACATTCCTCCAAAGGCATGCATCTGAGGGAGATGAAAAGCATCCAGACAAGTGGGGTCTCCATTGGCTGAGGCTAGGAATCTTCCGGCTCCTTTTACCTTGAACTGGAGGAGACGGTTGTCGTTCGGACATAAATTTCCTTCTTTGTCTACCACCCGGAGTGTGACATAAGTCAAGTCTTTTCCATCCGCGTTTAATGTGGACCGAGATGCGGATAATTCAATGTGATGCGCTTTCCCTGCAGTATGTATTGTTTTTTCTGCTACTGCCTTCCCAGATTCGTTGTAAGCAACCACTTTGACTTCTCCAGGCTCATAGATGGCATGAGGCCACATCAAACGGAAACGGTTCTCCGGAGTTTCTCCGTGTTTGGTCTGTTTGCCGAAACTTTTCCCGTTTATGAATAACTCGGCAGAAGGATAGCTGGTGTATACAAACACAGGCACTTCGGTTCCTTCATGTCCTTCCCAGTTCCAATGGGGGAGAATATGTAAGGTCTCCGCGTTTTTGTTCCATACACTGCGATACAGATAATAGCGGTCTTTGGGAATAGATGCCAGGTCGATGATGCCGAACATGGAACTGTGGTTGGGCCATGCGTCAGTATCATACGGACTAGGTTCTCCCAGGTAATCAAATCCGGTCCATACAAATTGTCCCAGTGTCCAGTCGTGGTCTTCTGCCAGTGCCAGGTCAATATCGGGAATATTGGACCATGCACAATATTCCAAGTCGTAAGAAGAAGATTGATGGTCTTCATAGAGAGCATCGGCCTTGCGTACGGCCGGTAATTTGTAGACACCTCTGGAACTGACGGTGGAGGAGGTTTCGGAACCCAGTATCAGGTTCTGCGGAAGACGGTCGTAGGCTTCTTGATAGCGATGGGCACGGTAGTTCAATCCCGGGATGTCAATCATGGCGGCGAATCCGTTGTCCAGCACACAGCTCACTTGGTCCATTCCGCAGGTGACCGGCCGGGTAGGATCTTCTCTGTGGCATATATCCTGCAGGAACTTAGCCACCTGATACCCCTCAGGACTACATTGGGTGGGGACTTCGTTACCGATGCTCCACATGATCACGCTGGGATTGTTGCGGTAGTGCCGGAGCATATTGACCATGTCTTTTTCGGCCCATTCTTGGAAATAGCGGTGATAGCCGTTTTCACATTTGGCTATATCCCATTCGTCAAAAGGTTCAATCATCATCATGAAACCCATTTCATCGCACAGTTCCACCAGTTCCGGAGCAGGCATGTTATGGGCAGTCCGGATAGCGTCGCATCCCATATCCTTCAGGAGTGAAAGCTGGTGGCGGAGAGCTGATTTGTTGACTGCAGCTCCCAAGGGGCCCAGGTCATGATGATTGCATACTCCTTGAAACTTCCGGTGCTGTCCGTTCAGGTAAAAACCTTTATCGGCCACAAACTCGATGGAACGGATACCGAAGCGGGTTGTATAGGTATCCGTCAGTTTCCCTTCACAATAGATTTTGGATACGGCCTGATACAATGCCGGAGATTCAGGCGACCATAAAGACGGATTTGATACAAGGAAATTTTGTGTGAAAGGCTGCCCGTGGTTGATGTAGCCTTTATTTTCCTTGGATGCGACCACTTTCCCTTCCGGAGAAAGAATGTCTGTAACTACGGTCAGTTCTTTTGTGCCGGCTCCTTCAATCTGAGTGCGCAAGCATACAGAGGCAAAATCTTTGCCTACGTGGGGAGTCGTAATCTGCGTACCCCAAACAGGCACATGTATCTTGTCGGTGGATAGGACGTGCACGTTCCGGTACAGTCCGGCTCCCGGATACCAGCGTGAAGACTGGGGCTTGTTCTCCAGTCTTACGGCCAGCATGTTTTCCTTACCGTCTGCATAGACCACATCGGTCACATCACAGTAAAATGAGTTGTAACCGTAAGGCCAGAAGCAGACTTCTTTTCCATTGACATATACACGTGCTTCACTCATAGCCCCGTCGAAGACCAAGGTGGTATGCTTTCCTTGGGGAGTCTTGAATGTGGTCCGATACCAGCCGGTTCCCACATAAGGCAGCCCTCCGGTACGTCCGGTTTTTACGGAAGCTTCCGTCTCCAGGTTTTGTGTGACAGCTACGCGCTGCAGGTCATTGTTTCGGTCGAACGGTCCGTAAATAGCCCAGTCATGAGGTACTCTGACCTTCTCCCATTGGGTATCGTTGAATGTAGCCGATTGTGCATCGGCTACATCTCCTTTCATAAACTTCCAGTTCTTTTCCAACGTTTGTTCGCTACGTTGTCCGTAAGCCGATAGGAACGTCAGGAAGCATAAGCTGAAAGATAATAAGCTGTTCTTCATATATTTATGGTTTTGTGAATCAATCTCTTTTGAATGCATTGAATGAACTGGTGGGACGACCTTCATCGGTGAACATACCTTTGTGGTAACCTTCCCATCCTCCATAGCATTGAGGTTCCCAGGCAAAGACTCCCAGGCATCCTTCCACTTCTTTTGCTTTGGTGATGAAGTCTGTGTAGAACGCTTCGGCTTCTGCATAGTTCCAGTTGATACCGATTTCGCACATCATGACTTTTTTGTGATAACGTTCCACCAAATTTTTCATGTTGGCGATACAGTCGTTGTTCATAGTTCTCCAGTCTTTTTTGGTATCATCGTCTCCATCAGGTTCCGGATACAATGACATTCCGATTACATCCCATTTAGCTCCATCATTCTGCAATCCGTCGAACAGCCAGATATACCGGTTGGGATTGTTGCCTTCATCGATGTGAATGATGGTCAATGCGTCGGGATAGACACTTTTGGTTGCCTCATATCCGGCATTGATGAGCTCTGCAAAATTGCGAGTGTTTCCGCTGGAAGCTTTTCCGTCATCCCACAGCATGCCGGTACGCGTTTCATTGCCTATTTGTACCCATTCTACGTCGATGTTCAGCTCCTTGAGGGCATTGAGCACTTCAGTCGTATGGCTTGCCACGGCTGCTTTCAATTCTTCGAAGTTGTATCCGGCCCATGCGGCAGGCTTCTCCTGATGGGCTGGGTCTGCCCAAGTGTCACTGTAATGGAAGTCAATCATCAGCCGGTAGCCTAAGTTCTTGGCACGCCAGGCTTTTATCAATACATCGTCTTTATTGCACCAGCCGTCGGTAGGGTTTACCCATACGCGCAGGCGAATGGCATTCATGCCGAGTGTGCGGAGCAACTCCATACATTCGTGTGATTTTCCGTTTGCATCGTAAAACTTGCGCCCGAAACTTTCCATCTCGGTAAGCCAGCTTACATCTGCTCCACGGGCAAATCCAGTCATATCATAGGTCTCTGTCTGTTCCTCTGTGTCAGGGAAGGTGGGGGTATCATTGTCTGTGCAGGAAACAAAGGAAGTTCCTACGAACAGCATCAGGCCAATCCACCAGTTTTTTATTGTTTTCATAAAGGTTTATTCTTTTAGGGTTGATAGTAATTAATTGATTGGTTCAAAGCTCCAGGTCATGGTAGTTAAATCAACGATGATTTGTAGTTTTAGCACAGTTTCCTCGCTCCAGCTATAGCCTTGCAGCCAGAGTGTACCAGCCGAAGAGTCTTTGCTTAATTGGAATCCGCTTGTATTCTCTTCGCTCCAGTTGGTGCCGTAGGTAACAGAGTTGTTGTCAACAAATTTGAAATCATAATTGTATATGCCTTCAAAGATTCCTTGATAAATACCTTCACTTTTCTTCTCGAGGTCTAAAACTTTCTCTCCTAACGTCCAATTATTTTTATCAAAGATATACATGCTCATGGAAGTCGGGTATTCATCGGCATTGCTGTATTGCCAAGTTAATTCACTTAAGTTGACGGTAATAGTGACATTTACCGTATTTCCTCCGTCAAACCATAAGTTCCATTTATCGCCTGCGGTTGAAAGTTTGCTGTTGTCGTTCGGGTCGCAGCCATACCATTTCTGATTAGTCTGGTCGATAATCTGGAAGTTGTAGTTATCGCCGGTATATTGTCCGCTGTAGATACCTTTCTCACGGTCAATTAGAGTGAGAGTAGTCATCGTTACTTCTGATCCATCATCATTATAATGTACTACTTCCAGTTGGTCGGGATAAACCGTTGGCAGACTGCTTCCTCCGGCTGTGATGGAAATGCTGGCTGGCTTTTGTGGGTCATCCAGTGAAACCGTCACTGTACATGTACCTGTCTGTGGAATGGAAACGGTGATTTCTTCCGGTGTCTGTGCATCAGACAATTCGATGTTTTCACCATTGCTCCGGAAGTAAATCGGAGTACTGATACCGGCTCCGGAGTTTGTACCGGTAGACACATTCCATTGCTCTCCGTTACCACTCAGTGTGACAGTCGTATTTCCGGTTTGCTCTGCGTTAAAGGTACCTACCCAGCATTTGTTTTCTTTGTCGAATGTCAGTGAAATCGGTGAACTGCCTAGTCCTTCTACCGACAAGGTGGAGATGTGCAGCGCACTCCATTCTGTTGATATGGTATTCACAATTACATAATAGCATCCGTCATTTTCAGGGAACCACATGTTCTGGCGGTTGTTGGTTGCATCGTTGGTCAAATGGAAGGCTCCTTCATCGCCTGCTGTCCCCCACAGGTTGCCGTTTGCTTCTTTCAGGAAAATATGATACCATCCGTATGGAATGGATACGAATCCTTTGTAGACGCCGTCTGCGTCCGGAGAATAAAGTGTCATGTCCGTATCGCCGATGACTTGGTTACTGTTGTCTGATTCTACGACGATTCCCGTGTGCATGTCAATCTCATAAGGGGTGACCTGGATACGGATGACGTTGCTATAGGCTGCAGGAATATTGGTACCTGCGGCACTTGCCAGACGGAAATATAACGTGCTGGCAGTGCCTACTTGGGCACCCAGATTGACAGCAATTGTATTTAATTCAGCCCCTGTGAAGGCTTTGGACAATGAAGAGGTTTCTGTGCGGGAAATCGTACCGCTGAAGTCTTCTGTCAGTGCCGCTTCCAGATACGTGCTGACTGAAATGGCTGCGCCGGCATCGGGTACACTGGATGTGAGGGTCTGTTCGGTCCAGGCAAAGGAAAGTACAATTTCCTGAGAGTGTGCTGAAGAAAGAACGATTTCCTGGGTAGAGGCTATCAGCTCATTTCCCTCCAGGCTTTTCAGGTAGATTTTATCTCCATCCTTTTCACATGCGGTGAACGACAGCAGTGAAAAAAGAATGATAAAAGTATAGGTAATGAATTTCATGATTGTCTTAGGTTTATGAAGATTAATAGTTCTCGTTATATAGATTCGGGTTAGCCGACAGTTCGGTTGCAGGAATCGGATAGATGTTGTACTTGCTGTCTACAGAAGTACCTGCTTGACTGCCTCCTTTCCATTCCCACAGTTTGTCGGCGGTGGTAAAGCAATTGAAGCGTATCAGGTCGGTGCGGCGGCTGCATTCCCAGTACAATTCCCGCAGGCGTTCGTCCAGGAAGAAGATGCAGTTGTCTTTGGTCAGTTCAGTTTGGGGTACGTTGAAAGAGGTATTTCCAAAAGCTCTTTCCCGCAATGCGTTGACGTATCCTAAAGCTCGGTTCATGTCTCCCTTTCCACCTCGTGCAGTAGCTTCTGCATACATCAGGTATACATCGGCCAGTCGGAACAGTGGATAATCTGTGCTAACTCCGTTGAGGTCGGTGTTGGAGGCTTGCTGTCCGTCGTCTGTCAGGTTCGTCCATTTGGTAACCAGGTAACCCGTACTTTGGTCATCCATGGATGTGACGTCCTGTGTCTGTCCCTCTGTGAAAAAGCCTGCTCGTGTATCACTCTGCTGGAACAGGGAAGAGGCTGCTTGGCGGATTCGCATGGAACCCCATCCTTTGGTTGCTCCATAGTCTGCAGGTACCTGGAATTCTGAGGTCTGGCTGATGGCCCCACATACCATATACGTAGAGCTTCCCCATGAAACAGTAGTGTTGCCGTCTACCGGAAGGGTAAAGATGATTTCATTGGTACGCTTGTCGTTGTCGGCGTTAAACAGTTTCTTGTACTCGGGTTCGAGGGTGTAGCCTTCTTCGATAACGGCTTCACATGCCTGAATACATTCATCGTATTTGGTGGTGCCGATGTAGGTTGCGGCATTCAGGTACATTTTGGCAAGCAACGTATAGGCGGCTCCTTTGGAAGCTCTTCCGTACGGGCAAGAATTCTTGTCGAGCAAGTCACTGTCTTCTCCGGTCAGTTCTTTAAGCTCACTTTCAATGAAATTGAAAATCTGTTCTGCAGTGTAGCGGGGTGGGATGAAACTTCCTACCGGGTCGTTCTCCGTCACGAAAGGAATGTCGTGAAACAAGTCCATGGCATGATAGTAGAACAAGGCCCGCATGAAACGTGCTTCTGCGCGATACTGACGGATGACAGTTTGTTCGTCTTCATTGAAACCGCTGATTTTTTCGTCTGAAGCGTTCCGCAGGAATTCATTGCAAAGCGCGATGTTGTAATAAATACGGTAGTACATATCTGACACCCAAGAGTTGTTGGCATCCCATGACAGATTGCTGATATCCGTCAGGTTTTCTCCGCTCAGCCAGGTGTAGGCTACTTCATCTGTTCCGATTTCCTGCAGGTTGAAGTAACACAGCATGTAGTCTTGGCCGTTGTTGCTGGAGAGGTCGGCATTGCCTCCTCCTTTCTCCTGTCCGGTGGTGACCATGGCGGTGTAGATTTTGGCAAGCACTTTATAATAATTCTCCGCTGATGTATAGACATTTTCGGAGGTGGTTTCTAGATGTGGATATTGATTCAGGTCGTCCACACAGGAAGGAGTAAGTAATGAGGTGCAGCAGAATAAAGCTGCATATAGTATTTTCTTCATGATAGTATGCGGTTAGTGTTAGAAATTGAGTCCAAGATTCAGTGAATAAGTACGCGGGCGCGGATAGAATGAATTATCCATTCCATTGGGAACCTCCGGATCTGCTCCACTGTATTTGGTGATGCAGAATACGTTCTGTACCATAATGCTGGCATTCAGGCTGCAGCCTTTGAATATTTCACCGAAGTTGTACCCCAAATTCAGGTTGTCCATTTTCAGGAAAGAAGCATTCTCTACATAGTAATCCGACAGATACTGGCGTTGCTGGAAGCCTGTTTCCAGGTAGCTGGTCGACAGGTTGTTCAATTGGGAGGCGTTGTAGCTCATGGTTTCCAGGGCGCCTGTATTCATGGCCATTCCATTGTACACATAGTTGCCGATGTTGGCACGGAAGCTCATTCCCAGGGTCCATTGTTTCCAGCGGAGCGAAGTGCTTAATCCCATGATGTAATCTGGAGCAGGGGAGTGATAGCGGTAAAGGTCGCCGGAATCAATGACTCCGTCGTGGTTCAAATCGGCATAGGCTCCTTCTATCGGCTTGCCGGTTTTCTCGTCGTACAACTGTTTGTAGACATAGAACATATACGGTTCATATCCTTCGGTCAAGGTCTGGAACTGATAGCCGTCAATAGAGGGGCCCACAGGCATGTTGGTGGCTTCACTTCCCGGCACGATGGACAAGTTCTTGACTTTCATGGATTGCCAGGTCATGTTGAAACTGATGTCCCAGTTAAAATCCTTGGTTTGAATCGGTGTGGCGTTGAGTGAGAACTCAATACCTTTACTGTCTACATTGCCCACGTTGGTGGTGATGTTCTTATCGAAAGTAGAACCTGCAGCGGCCGGAACGGTGGCAATCAAATCTTTTGTTTTACGGGTATAATAATCCAGACTACCGGTCAGACGGTCTTTTAAAAAGCCGAAATCGAAACCGAAGTTCCAAGAGGTGGTAGTTTCCCATTTCAAGTCAGACACATAAGCTTCCGGGCGATACGTGTAGATAGGAGTGCCTCCTACTATACCTTGTGCGCCATCCTGGCTCAGTGTATAGACCGGTAGATAATTATAGTTGCCAATTCCATCCTGCTGTCCGGTAACTCCGTAGCTTGCTCTCAGCTTGAGGTTGCTGAGCACCTTCTGGTTTTTCATGAATCCTTCTTCGGTCAGACGCCATCCCAATGCAATAGAAGGGAAGGTTCCCCATCGCTGGTTGGCTGCAAAGCGGGATGTTGCATCCCGGCGTACAGTTGCGGTCAGCATGTAACGTGAGCCGTATGAATAATTTAAACGTCCATAATAAGAGAGTAATGTATGGCGTTCATCAGAAGCCTTGAATACCGTTTGAGTCTCTCCTGCCGCATTGCGTGAATAAGTTTCCGGGGTAGTCGATTTCCAATATTGGTAGTCATATCCTACTGTCACATCGAAATTGCTGTTCAGACTTTCCACCATTTTATTGTAGTTGGCATACAGGGTCAGTAGGCGGTTCTCGTTTTTCTGTGGACCGTAGGGATAGTAATATCCTCCGGTTGTGTAATATTCTGCGGCTTCCGAGCTGACATATTCAGAACCTTTTCCTTCTGCATAGTCATAACCGAATGTGGCATGTATCTTCAAATCTGGGAAGAAATGCAGACGATAATCTACGTCGAAGTTTCCGATGAAACGCGTCACCTTGCTGTGTGCATCTTTTTGTTCCAGCAATCCCAGTGGGTTTAATACGCCGCCGGTAACGGGGTTACCGTCGCTGCCGATAGCTTCGGTATATCCGCCGAATGCATCGCTGCCGGAGTAGACCGGAATGGTCGGATTCATGGTAGCGCCTCCCCAGATGGCGCTGGTGTTGGCAAACTGGTTTTTGTTCAGAGAACCTTTCAGGTTCAATGTCAGTTTCAAGTGGTCATCCAGTAAAGAGGGAGACAGTGACACGCTCCCTGTAAAACGTTCTGCATTGTCGGTTTTCAACAAACCGTCCTGGTTGTAATACCCCAAAGAAACACGCAAAGGCCAGTTCTTGGCAATTTTCCCAGACATGCTCAGGTTGTTGTCGGTTCCGAAGGCATTGTGGTAGATATAGTCGTTCCAGTTGGTGCGTGTAGTTCCCAGTAATGCTTTTTGTGCGTCACTTCCTTGTGTATTTACCACTTGGATAAACTGGTCACAATCCAGCATGTCGGCCAGTCTTGTGTGGGTCTGTATGGAGTTGGTCGTACTGAAGGTAAATTTCAGTTTGTCAGAGTTTCCTTTTTTGGTTGTAATGATGATGACGCCATTGGAGGCACGTGAACCATAGATGGCAGTAGAGGAAGCATCCTTCAGGATGGTCATGCTTTCAATATCGTTCGGGTTGATGAGGCTCAGGAAATTTCCGCTGTTTCCACTGATACCTCCTTGTTCCAAGGGCACTCCATCCAATACGATAAGCGGGTCGTTGCTGGCGTTCAGTGAGGCACCTCCACGGACACGAATGGTGCTTCCAGCCGTAGGAGAACCACTGTTGGACATAATCTGTACACCTGAAATCTTACCATTGATTAATTGTTCCGGAGAACTGACCAGACCGGTGTTGAAGTCTTCGCTGGACACATTTGTCACCGAGCCGGTTAAATCGCTTTTCCGTTGCGTTCCGTATCCGATGACCACGACGTCGCTCAGCATCTGCGTATCCGACTGAAGTTGTACGTTCAATGTCTTTCCGTGGATGGTCAGGGTTTGTGACAAATAGCCGATATAAGAAAATTGCAGTTGGTTTTTTCCGGAGGGTACTTCCAGTGAATAATTTCCGTCGAAATCGGTGATGGTTCCGATGGTTGTTCCCGTCACCACCACATTGACACCAATAAGTGGTTCCTTGTTTTCATCAATTACCTGTCCGGTTACAATTTTGCTTCCGCCTTGCCAGGCGAGCACAGGACTTGTATTCCCGATGCATGTGATACACAGCAATATGAGGAATACTTTCAATAGATTTAAGATTTTGTCTTTCATAAAAGTATTCTTTAAAGATTTGTTTGCTGCAAATGTACATAAGGCTCCCTGAGGGCAGGGAAACATATTGGACATATCAGGACAAAATTTGGACAGGTGCTGTAAAATGTTGATTTATAGCACTTAATCATATTGCTTTGGAGTGCATCCAAAGGTTGCTTGGAAACATTTGGAGAAGTAAGATGGGTTGGAATACCCCACCATATACATGACTTCAGCAATGGTAAATTTCTTTTGTTTAAGCAACATGGCGGCCTTTTTCATCCGGATGGACTTGATATATTCTACAGGGCTCATACCGGTAAGCTGTTTTACTTTTCGGTAGATTTGTTTGCTGCCACTGCCCGACAGGTTGCATAGGGTATTGACATTTAAGTCTGAATCTGAAATATGGTCTTCTATTAGTTGGGTGATGGTCATCAGGAACTTCTCGTCCTGTGACACCAGATTCTCTTCTTCTTTAGGAGTGGTGATGTGGCTGATTCGGGCCTGGCTCTCATAGAACGTCTTGCTGCGTAGCATTTGGGCGACCTTGTTGCGCAGCAATTCCGCTTCAAACGGTTTGGAGATAAAAGCGTCGATGTTCGATTTCAGGCTGCGGTTCTTGGTTTGCGGGTCGTCTTTTGCGGTAAGCATCAGGATGGGAATGGCAAAAGTAGACGCTTGTTTCTTTAAGAGCTTACTCATCTCCATACCGTCCATTACGGGCATCATGTAGTCAGAGATAATCAGGCTGGGACTGTATTTTTCGGCCAGATTCAAACCTTCCTTTCCGTTTGAAGCGGTCAGGAAACGGTAGCTTTCTCCTAGTATCTGCGGAATCAGTTCGTGCATGTCCAGGTTGTCGTCTACCACAAGGATAAGCGGGTGGTCTGTTCCCGGGGTGACGGAACTCGGAGAGGATGGTACATTTTGTATGTGTGTTTCATGCTGCAAGTTCTCATCTATCGGGAAAGTGAGGACAAACCGGGTACCTTTTCCTTCTTGTGAGGTCACATTGATGGTGCCATGGTGTACCTCCGTATAGTTTTTTACGAGGTAAAGTCCGATGCCGGTTCCTTCGTGTGTCTTTTGTGTACGTGGAGACTGGAAAAAACGTTGGAAAATGTAGGGCAATTCATTCGAGGGAATACCGATACCTGTATCTTCGAAAGTGATGCATACCTCTTTCGTAGAGGAGGAATAAGTAAGATCGAGCTGGATTTTTCCTCCTTCTGGCGTATATTTGACTGCGTTGGACAGTAAATTCCGAAAAATGGAATCCATCTTTATGGCGTCTACGTCCATATATAATGATTCCATATTGCTGTGGAATTCCCATTGATGGGTATGTGCCAGGTCTGCGTCCTGAAAGTAAGAATAGATTTTGCGCAGCAAGGATACCAGTTCCACTCGTGATAAGATGAAGAGAGTGTTCTGTGCGTTGTCTATTCGGTTGAACTCAAGCAACTTGTGAATCATCTCGTTCAGTAGGAGGGCATTCCGGTAGGCGATGTCTATCATGGACTTTTGGGGGCCTTCGTGTGTATCTATCCGCAGTTTGCTCAGAGGAGACACAATCATGCTGACAGGCGTTTTCAGGTCGTGCGAAATGTTGGACAGGAAATTCATCTTCTGCTGCGACTGTTTCAAAATCTGTTCCTTTTCCATTTTTTCCAACCGTAAACGGCTTTTGACGCGGAAGAAGTTGATAATCCACAGAATAAGGGCAAGCGTGAGGATGAGGTAACAGAGTTTGGCGTAGATGGTATAGTACCATGGCGGAAGAATGGTCAGTGTGAACAAAGGCTGTGCATTGTTCGTATCTTCTGCTTTGCAGATGAAAAGCTGGTAAGTGCCGTGCTCCAGGTTGTTGTAGGTAATTTGGTTACTGTGAGCGGGCAGGTTGTGCCATGTCTCATCTACCCCTTCCAGTTTGTAGACAAAAGAAGTTTGTCCGCTCCGGGTATAGGGGAAATCGGAAAAGGAGAATACAAAGTTGTTTTGTGTGTGCGTAACCTCCGCTTTCTTGCAGTAGCGCACGCTTTGGTCACAGGTGAAAGGTTTTCCATTGACGGTGATACGAGTCAGTAGGATTTGGACAGGCTGTTCTTTCTCATGGATGATGGCAGGCTGACATTCACCGATTCCGTCATTCCCTCCCAGCAGGATGGTGTGATGCTGTGAATCATAGTACACGTGAGTGAAGAGCTGTTCAGCAAGTTGTAAGTGATGAATGTCGTGGGTTGATTTTTCTACCGTCCATATTCCTTGTGTAGTGGAAATCCATATATAGCCTTCAGCTTCTGCCATGGACAGAATCTGCAGATTGGACGAGTCTGTGAGCTTGATGGCTTGATGTCGTTCCAACCGAGGGTCAATGCAGTACACCATGTTGTGGCTCCCGGCCCAGATGAATCCGGCTTGGTCACACAGAATGAAACTGGGAATCACCTGTTGGTCCGTAGAAAGGGTGTACGAGGTGATATGTCCGTTATTGATGTGCAGTTTTTGTATCTCGTGATTGTATGGCAATATCCAGATATTCCCTACACTGTCGGGCACAATCTGGCTGACGAACATACTTTTGAGTCCGTCTTTGGTCGTGTAGTTTTCGTCAGCAAGGTACAAGTCTCCTTTGCTGTGTATCAGTTTTTGCTTGTCCACCCTGAATATACCTCCCAGGCAGGTACCTATCCATAATTGTCCTTTGGTATCTTCCTGTATGGAATAAGCCCAGTTGGCATTGTAGGTATGCGTACTGTCGGTGATGTGGTAATGAATAAACTGCTGGTTCTGTGGATTGTAGCGTTCGATGCTTCCGTCTGTTGCAATCCATACGTCGTGTTCTCTGTCTTCATAAATGTGGCGGATACGATTGTGTGAAATGGGAAAATCTTTCTTTCCCATTTTATACCACCGGGCTGCAGTGGGGCGGGGAGGTACCAGAATCAGTCCGTCGCTGCCTCCTAACCATCGGTTGCCTTTTGAATCGTTCAGGATAGAATAAAATTGGTTGCCCTCCCGGCTATCACAGATTTGCCATACCGACGTGAATTTGTGCAGCTTGTTGCTTTGGGCGATGGAAACGCCGTTGTCACTGCCAATCCATACGTTGTGGTTTTTGTCGGTGAAGATACACCATACAATGTTATTGGTCAATGAATGAGAGTCTCTGGAGTCATGCAGAATGTGAGTGGTATGCGATTGTGGGTAGTTGTACACGAAGAGTCCGTTGTCTGTACCGATAAGAAGATGATGGTCGGAATCAAAGTTAAGTGATTTTACGGAGTTGTGTTGAAAGGTGTCAATGGTACGCCCCTTTTCGTTGGTTAAGTCATAACGGATGAGATTGCCTTCCATACCAATCCATACGCAGTGGGTCAATGTATCTTCCAGAAGTGCATTGATGAACTGGTTTTTATGGGTCTGGTCGTGTGGAAGCTCGATGCGCCGAAAAAACTTCTCCCCTTTGGATAGAGAACAGAGACCATCGTAGGTACCTACCAAAAGTCGTCCGTCTGTGAGTTGTAACAGAGAGTAGATGGCGGCATGAGGCAACCCGTGTGTCTCAGGAGTATAGGCTCGTTGCGTATGTTGGTCTAGATGAAAACTGTATAAGCCATGCAGGGTTCCTATCCACAGGGTCCTTCCGGTAAGCAGCAGGCAACGGGTGTCGTTGGGAAACCGGATGGGAAGTGGGGTATAACGGTCCGTTTGGTAATCATAGCATAAAATGCCGTTGTCAGTAGCCAGATAGAAAAAATGGCCGTCTTGCACCTCGTCGTATATGCGTACGTTGCTTTCCTGACCGTACACGTAATGGGTTTGGAAAGTATATCCGTCAAAGCTGAGTAGTCCGGAATTGGTCCCCATCCAGATAAGACCGCTCGAATCTTGCCAAATGGCGTTGACTACAGAAGCATCCGTATTGGTATGCAATTGCGTCAATTGCGAATAAGATATGGTTTGTGCCTGGAAAATCTCGGACAAAAATAAGGTCAGCAATAGGAGGATAAAACGCATATTTTTATATAATTGTTTTCAGGGATGTGACTACAAAGATAGTTCCTTTATCTATAAATACAAACTTTATGGGTAAAGAAACATATTGTGAATTGTTGTTTTTCTTAATGCCTTTTAAAGCAGAGATTGAAATTCTTAATCTATGTTATAAAACATGTGTAAGCGCACACAATACTTGCATAATTTCAGAAAGTCCGTACCTTTGCATCGTGTTTTTCATAGTATTAGATTTAAGGTTAACAAAGGTTGGAGTTCAGCGGAACTCCTTTTTTTATGCCTTTATCTGAACAAAGGGAAACACCGCAGCTTGAACAGATTAGTTAAAGAACAGAAGAATGGCCGAACTTTCACCCGAAACGCTACAGTTTATCCGTGCACATCGTACAGAGGATGTGCGTACCTTGGCCTTGCAGGCCCGTAAATATCCGCAGGTAGATATGGCGGCGGCTGTGGTGCAGATTGCCGGCTGGAAGATTGCCGAGAAGAAAGTGCCCCTTTGGGCGCAGACCGAGGGCATCCGGTATCCGGCCCACCTGTCTATGGAACAGTGTTCTTCGGAAATCACGGCCCGATACAAGGCTTCGTGGCTGAAAGGCGATACGATGGTCGATTTGACGGGCGGACTGGGGGTAGACTGTTCTTTCCTGGCACGAAACTTCCGGAAAGTGGATTATGTGGAGCGGCAGGAAGTGCTTTGTGAACTGGCCCGCCATAATTTTCCGTTGCTCGGTTTGCCGCAAGTCACGGTGCATGAGGCGGATGGCGTGGACTATCTGCAGCAGATGGAACCGGTGGACTGCCTGTTTCTGGACCCGGCCCGTCGTGACAGTCAGGGAGGAAAGACTGTGGCCATTGCCGACTGTGAACCGGATGTGCAGAAACTGGAACCGTTGTTGGTAGAGAAAGGACGCACGGTGGTGGTGAAACTTTCACCCATGCTCGATATCTTTTCTTCGCTGCGAGAGTTGAAATACATCCGTCAGATTCACGTAGTAGCTGTGAATAACGAGTGCAAAGAGTTGCTCGTAGTACTCCAAAAACCGGAAAAATCGGCTTCAGAAGCCTCAGGAGAGCTGTGGATAAGTTGTGAACAGGCTGTTAATAACTTTTTGACGGAACCGTTTGTCTTCACTTATGCACAGGAGAAAGAAGCCCGTTGTCCGCTGGCGGAAGAAGTGGGGAATTACCTTTATGAACCGGGGGCAGCCTTGTTGAAAGCAGGACCTTACCGCCTGTTGGGAGCGCGTTTCGGTCTCCAGAAACTGCATGTGAACAGTCATTTGTATACGTCGGAGGCGTTGGTCGACTTTCCGGGACGCCGTTTCCGGGTGCTGGAAGTGTCTGGTTTCGGGAAGAAGAAACTGAAACAGATGCTGCAAGGAGTGGACAAGGCCAACCTGACGGTACGTAATTTCCCGGCGTCGGTGGCGGAACTCCGGAAAAAATGGAAATTGAAGGAAGGCGGCGACGTGTATCTGTTTGCCACTACCTTGGAAGGCGACCGACACGTGGTCATCAAATGTGTCAAGGCATAGGCCTCTACTCGAAAATTGTCAAAAAATCATACAGCGGGTGTCTAATTTTTAGACACCCGTTTTTTATAGGCGTTTTATTACTTGTTGATAATCAGCTATTTAAAAGATTGGCACGGACTTTGTATAGGATTTAGTGGAAAATAAAATTCCAAAATGAAAATATGAATCCTATAAAACGATAAAATTATGATTAAGATTGAAAACCTGACAAAAACGTTCCGTACCACGGAAGTAGAGACACTGGCACTGAATAAAGTAAGTTTGGAGGTAAGAGACAAGGAATTTGTAGCTATCATGGGACCTTCCGGATGCGGAAAGTCTACCTTATTGAATATTATGGGGCTGCTGGACAATCCGACTTCGGGAAGCTATTTCCTCGACGGAAAGGAAGTGGGCAGCCTGAAAGAAAAAGACCGTACCAACGTGCGCAAGGGAAACATCGGTTTCGTGTTCCAGAGCTTCAACCTGATTGACGAGTTGAACGTGTTTGAGAACATCGAACTTCCGCTGACGTACCTGAAGGTGCCTTCTGAAGAACGGAAACGCCGGGTGAATGAAATCATGCAGCGGATGAACATCAGCCACCGTGCAAAGCACTATCCGCAACAGCTCTCCGGTGGTCAGCAACAGCGTGTGGCCATTGCCCGTGCCGTGGTTTCCGGACCGAAGATTATCCTGGCCGACGAGCCGACCGGTAACCTGGACTCCAAGAACGGACAGGAAGTGATGGAATTGCTGACCGAACTGAATAAGGAAGGAACCACCATTGTGATGGTGACACACAGCCAGCGTGACGCAGGTTTTGCCGGACGTGTCATCAACCTGTTCGATGGCCAGATTGTGGCTTCTATTGCGGAAATGTAAAAACGGTGCTTTATGAAACGTGCATTGAAAGGACTGTTTCGAAAAGGTGAGGCCAATGTGGTCAAGATTGTCTGCCTGAGCGTGGGACTGGCCATCGGGCTGGTTATGCTGGCAGAGGTCATTTTCGAACGGTCGTATGATAACTTCTTGCCGGGGTTGAAAGAAACTTACCGGGTGGAAGAACGCTACAAACAGAAAGACACCGACTGGAGAGAGCATGAGCAGACTCCTGGTGCCATCGGACCGGGGTTGCAGCGCTATTGTCCGGCGGTGGAAGTGGCCACCCGTTTCACGGGAATTGGGTCGATGACGCTGACGACGGAAGACCATAAAGAATTGGAGGGGCAGGCTTGGTTTTGCGACAGTACTTTCTTTCGGGTCTTCCCGCGGAAACTGCTGATGGGCGAGGAGCCTTATACGGGGTTGGAAAAGGCCAACAATGCCTATATCTCTTCCAAACTGCTGGAGGTGGCAGGCGAACAGATTATCGGGAAAACATTGTCGTGGAAACAATACCCTGAGTTCCATGTGACCGTGGTCGGGGTGTTCGAGGCTTTTCCCGAGAATACCCATCTGCCACAGATGGATGTGCTCATTGCCCTGCCGACCATCGGGCAGGTGTCTTACGATGGAACGAACAACTGGTTGGGAAATGACCGTTACAAGACCTATGTCCGCTTGCGGAAAGGGAGCACTCCGGATGACTTGAAGGAAGGCATGGACCGCATGCTGGAAGCGAATCATGTGACGGAGGCAATGGAGCGTGCGGGAAATGAGTATGATCTTACTCTCCGCCCCGTAGCCGAAATATTCACTTCGTCCGATTACAACCGCATCATGAACATCGTGTTTCTGAGTTTTGCGATTATCATGTTGCTGGTGGCTGTACTGAACTATATCCTGCTGGTGGTTTCGTCCATGGTGAGCCGTGCCAAGGCCATTGCCACTTACCGTTGCTACGGGGCCGGGAGCGGCGACATTTACCGGATGATTCTTTCCGAGTCGTTGCTGCACGGACTGATCAGTCTGGCTCTGGCCGTATTGATTATTTTCGGCTTGCAGGATTTCCTGCAAGAACAGGTCGGACACAGTCTGGAGTCACTTTTCCCCTTGTCTACCGTATGGGTCTGTCTGGCAGTAACGGCCGGAGTGATTCTGCTTTGTGGAGTGATGCCGGGCTATCTTTATACCCGTATACCGGTGACCTACGCTTATCGTCGTTACACGGAAAACAAACGGAGGTGGAAACTGGGATTGCTGTGCTTGCAGTTTGCGTTGACCACATTCTTTGTCTGCCTGCTGACGGTCATAGGCTTGGAGTATAACACTTTGATGAATTTCAACCCCGGATTTGAATACCGGAACACTTTGTATACCAAATTGTCGGGCACCGAGATGGTGGAACGGGAACGCTGTGTGCAGGAGTTGAAAAAACTGCCAGAGGTAAAGGCGGTTACCTGGGGTTACCAGCTCCTGTCGGATCATTGCAGTGGAAACAATGTGTACAATCCCGAAACAGAAGAAGAATACATGAACATTGCTGATATGTATTATGTAGGTCCCGATTATCACAAGGCTTTCCAGATTCCGGTTATCGAAGGAAATGTGTTTACCCCTACGCTGACAGATTCCTTGTCGCAGCAGGTGATGGTGAGTCGTCGGTTCGTGGAGCGTATGAAAACACTGGCCGGATGGACAGGCTCTCCCATTGGGAAGACGGTATGTATTACTGAACACGCGGATCACGGAACCATTGCTATTGTTTGTGGGGTGTATGAGGATATTCACTTAGGCTCTCAAGTGATGGAAGAGCATGACGAGCGTCCTACTGTGATGTTCTATAGGAGTAAACCTTGGGGCTATTTGTATGTAGCCTTGAATCGGATGTCGCCTGAAGCGATGAAAGAAGTACAGCAAGTAATCGACCGAACGGTTGCTTCTCAGCAGTTGAAGGTGTACAGCCTGTCGCTAGAGATGGGCAACTTGTACAATGGAGTGTTGCACGTGCGTAACAGTGTACTTTTTGCGGGCCTGTGTATCCTGATTATTGCTCTGACGGGACTGGTGGCATATGTGCGCGATGAAGTGTCACGCCGCCGGGCGGAAATCGCCATCCGCATCATCCACGGGGCTTCGATGGCCGACGTGCAGAAAATCTTCCTGCTCGATTTATTGAAGATAGCTCTTCCGGCTGTAGTGATAGGTGCTTTGTGCGCCTGGAAGGTAGGCGAACAGCTTTTGCAATTGTTTGCTGTCAAGATAGACCTCACGTGGTACCTGTTTGCCGGATGTATCCTTATCGTATGTCTGGTAGTGTGGCTGGTAGCCTTCGGGCTGGTATGGAAAGCGGCACGGGCCAATCCAACTGAAAATCTGAAAACAGAATAAATAGAATGTATAACTATAAAAATAAAGGAGATAGAATAATGAAAACCAGAATGAACATACTCACATTGGCTTGTGCCTTGACCTGTTTCAGCTGTATAGGAACTGCTCATACTATTCAGCCGAGTAAAAACTACCAGACGGAAAAACGTTCTTTGGGTGATATACGGGAAGTGTCTACACTTTCTTCCATTGATGTGGTGTATCATCAGACTTCCGGCAGTCCGTATGCAGAAATCTATGCTTCAGACAATGTCATGCCCTATGTGGTACTGAAGGAGTCAAAAGGTGAACTGAGGGTTTATTATCAGGACGGTACCAGCATCCAGGGTGAGAACCGTTGCCGGGTAGATGTATATGCGCCCTCTGTCAGTCGCTTTACCACGATGGCTTCCGGTGATATATCTATTCCCAAAGGATTGAAAACACAGGGAGACATACGTCTCCAGACGAATGCCAGCGGTGATATTGAATGCCCTACGGTACAGTGCAATAGCTTGCAGGCTGAAATCAATGCCAGTGGTGACATTGATGTACAGCAGGTCAACTGCCAGAAGTTACAGGCCAGTATCAATGCCAGCGGAGATATGACAGTTCACAAAGCTGTGTGTCAGCATGCGTCTTTGACCATCAATGCATCCGGCGATTTGGTGGTGCCTAATCTGCAATGTCAGGACATCGTGAAGGCTACGGTCAATGCCAGTGGCGATATGGTTATAAAAGGCAGCTGCCAGGAAGCCGTACTTCGTGACAATGCCTCCGGTGATTTGGCGGCAGATAACCTGAAAGCCGTTAAAGTCGATGCGGCTGTATATGGTTCGGGTGATTTGTCTTGTCGTGCTTCCCGTTCTATTACGGCAAGGACGTATGGCAGCGGAAGTATCAGCTATGCCGGTAACCCCTCTCAGGTAGTAACCGAAGGAAAACACATCTATAAAAAATAAAATCTCTCTTTTTAATGGGCAGGGTGAAAAGGCTGTGAAGTTTTTTCACCCTTTTTTGTGTAAGGTAAAATCAGAATGGCTACCTGATTTGTAGATGTGTAGGCTTTGTTTGAGACAATGTAAGGGAAGTAATTGAACAACGTTTTTGTATGTTTTAGGTTTCTCCTTGCAGAACCGTATGTTTCCCTGACGTGAAACGTACGGTTCTACCGAGAGAAACATACGTTTCACGTAAGGGAAACATAAAAAAGAAAAGTATATGTAACTTTCTTTGTAGGCACGTTCTTGACTTTTGTCCAGAAGATGATTTATTCTCCCACTTCCTCAATTCCCATTACTTCCATTACGCCTGCATACTCAGCTGCAAAACCCTCGGAAGAAGGGCCCTGGATGCGGACTTTTAGTTTGGCAGGTATGGCTGTATAGGGTTTTGCATCGGAAGGAAGAGTTGCTTCATAGCGCTTCTTCAGCTCGCCCAACTTGTCAACAACCCAATAGGCTGTAGTGTCTGCATCGGGAGTGAAGCTGTAGGCTTCGTGTCCCATGATAAGTTGTCCGTGGAGTACCTGAATGGAGTCGAATAGCTGGATGCTCTGCTCATCAAACAAAGGCATATCTTGTCCCACCTCAACGAAGACTGCTTTCTGGGGATGGGTGTGGAATACCTCGAAATAACGTGCTCCGCTGTTGCCTACTCCCCAGCCATGGCAAGTAAAGGGCACGGGTTCGTGCTGGCCGCGGTCTGCCAGTTTTTTCGCTGACTTCCCGGTAGGCTCCAGAATGTAGCGAGTTACTCCAGCACGGTTGGATTTTACTTCACGGAAATCGCAGGTCAGGCTGTCCGTCCAGTTCTTATCCATGAGAATACGTGGGTGAGACTGCAGGAACGGGATAAGTGAATGGATGTCCTTGCCCGGTATATCCAATATCTGAATAACCGGGTCCGAAGTTTGTTTGTGGCCATTTTCCATGCGTTCTATGCGTGCACCCGGAATAGAAGCGTCGGTGAGGATACGTAGGTTTTCGTTGCATTGTGCCCATAGCCGTAAACCGGCTCCCGTGACAGTCTGCCACTGGAAGCCTTCGTAGCCTTCTCTGGAGGGGCTTTCGGGGAACACTTCACTTTGTTCCGTCTGAATGCCGGAGTTTCCGGCTTGTTTTTTAGACGACGGATTGCAGGCTGTCAATAGGCAAAGACCTGCCAAAGGGATAAGAATTCTTTTCATGATTAATATTTATAACAAGGTTCTTTATTGTTGTGAAATAAGGAAGGCCGTGTAAGCGATGTAACATGCGACTAACAGTCCTCCTTCTATGCGGGTGATGGTCCGTTTCTTAAAGAACCAGCCCACCAGCCAGAACAGAATGGAAGAGCCTACCAGAACAGCCATGTCGATGTTGTTGATATTTCCCATAGGGAGAGGAGACAGGCTTGCACTACATCCTAGTACAAAGAATACATTGAACAGGTTGCTGCCGATGACATTTCCAATGGCAATGCCCGGATTCTTTTTCAAGGCCGCCGTGACGGAAGTTGCCAGTTCCGGCAAGGAGGTACCTCCGGCTACCAGTGTAAGTCCGATGATGGAGTCGCTGACACCTAATGAACGGGCAATACCGCTGGCACCGTCTACAAAAAATTGTCCGCCAAAGATCAATCCGGCCAGTCCTCCTATAATATATAGGGCTGATTTCCATGCCGGCAGTTCCTTCACCTTCTGTTCTTCGCCACCATCTTCGTTCCCATTGCGGGCGATGGCAAAAGTATAACGCATAAAAATAAGGAAGAAACCTAATAGTACCAGTCCGTCTATCCGGCTGATGATGTCCCGGCTTCCTCCGTCGAGTATGCAGTCGTTGGCAAAGCAGGTAAGTACCAGTGCAGAAAGAATGACCAGCGGAATTTCCTTGTTCATAGTGCCCTGTCCCACTTGTATGGGGAGAACCAGAGCGGTGCATCCGATAATCATCAATACATTGAAGATATTACTTCCCACCACGTTACCGATAGCCATTTCAGCACTTCCCTGTAATGAGGAGAATACGCTGATAACCAGTTCAGGAGTAGAGGTCCCGAAGGCTACGATGGTTAATCCGATAACCAGGTCGGAGATACGAAAACGTTTGGCTACAGAGGCTGCTCCGTCGGTCAGTCCGTTGGCTCCTATTAAAATTAAAGCTAATCCGCCGATTAATAAAAGTAGATTCATCCACATACGATACTGTTTTTAGTTTTTTTCTGTTAGCTGGAACGTTTTTCCGTCTGTACTACGTGTCAGTGTAGCTTCTTTTCCTTTGCCACGCAAATCGAGAATGGTATTCTTGTAACCGTAACCTGAGGCTGTGCGGTACTGAGAGAGCAACATGTATTGTCCGTCCAAGCAAACTTCAGCGAGGGCTTCATGCGGATAGAATGCCACAGGGATTTCTGTGTTTTCTGCAGTAAGGAAGGACGTTTCTATTTTTTTGTCGGTTCCGTGTGTGCTATAAAGCAGTCGCCCTCTTCTGGATACAATCCAGGAGTCTGCACAGGCTTGCACCTGATAGGTGTCGTCGTCTTCTACGTTCCAGACTGCAATGCCGTCAGGGCGTACACGGCGGTTGAGTATGACTTTGGTGTCAGGCAAGAAGACTTCTACCTTTGAAGAATCAGTTGCAAACACTAAAAAGCCGGCTTGGGTTGCCAGGCTGTCGGTGGAAGAGAGTACTTTTTGTCCTGTCTCAAAAATCCGGATGTCTTTTTGTAATACGTCCGACCAGGTGTATCCCGTAGAAGCCTTGTCTGTTCCGACTAAAGGCGCTGATTCCGGCTGGCGTACATACTTTATTTGATAATCGGCCCCTTTGCGGAGGGTGAGAGTATCTTGTTGCAAAGACAGAATGGCCAGTGTATCTGAGAATGAGATTGTCTGTCCGTTACCGATACTTTTTCCGCTCAGTACAAGCTGTCTGTCCGACAGAAGCTGCCAGCTTTCATATTGCAGAGTGGCCATGCCGATGGAGGAGGCTTTTCCTTCCTTGGCCAGTGTCATTCCTTGTACGAAGTTGGATGAAGGAGGAAGTATTTCTGTCCAGTTACCCAACAAGTCTGTTTCATTTACAGCAGTTTTCGGACTGCATGCTATCAAACCTCCCAGAAAGAGAGGTAAGGCGATTTGTTTCATTTGTTTTTTCATGGTGATATGTTTTTGTTTATAATGCAGTGATATAGGCTTATACTGCATGTATCACAACTCTTTTTATGGTTACAATAAGTGCAAATATACAAATTACTTTAAGTTTCCAAGGTAATAACGGTTTATAGGTTATAAAAATGCACGATTCTCCTCCTTTTTTGCATGATTAATAGTTGTATGTGATACACTAATTCCCTATCTTTGCATCAAACGTTAACATATAAAGTATATGAGAAACAGAATCCTGTCTTTATTGTTTTTACTTCCGTTTATTTCGGAATCGTTGTCTGCCGCACTGGTGGACGAAAAAGATTATGTAGCTTATTTGTTCACTTATTTTACGGGAAACCACATCAGTGAAGAAGCTGTGTACTATGGAGTAAGTATGGATGGTTATACTTACTATGCGTTGAACAACAACAAACCGGTGATTGATTCAAAGGTCATCAGCTCTACGGGTGGTGTGCGCGACCCTCACATTCTGAGAGGGGAAGACGGCCAGACGTTCTACATGGTAGTAACCGACATGGTTTCCGACAACGGATGGGATTCCAACCGGGCCATGGTGCTGTTGAAATCGACAGACTTGGTTAACTGGTCACATTCTGTTGTAAATATACAGAAGCGCTATCCGGGACAGGAAAAGCTGAAACGGGTATGGGCTCCCCAGACTATCTTTGACAAGGAAGCCGGGAAATACATGGTCTATTTCTCCATGCAGTATGCCGGTGGTCCGGATGTCATCTATTATGCTTATGCCAACGACGATTTTACCGATTTGGAAGGAGAGCCGAAACCGCTTTTCATCCCGTCGAACAAGACTTCTTGCATTGATGGAGACATTGTGTATAAAGATGGAGTATATCACCTTTTTTATAAGACTGAAGGAAACGGCAACGGCATCAAGGTAGCGACGACCCGTGCGTTGACTTCCGGAAAGTGGGAAGAACAGCCGGATTACAAGCAGCAGACCAAAGAAGCTGTGGAAGGTGCTGGTACGTTCAAGTTGATTGGACAGGATAAATACATTCTGATGTATGATGTCTATATGAAAGGGGCTTACCAGTTTACGGAAACCACCGACCTGAAGCATTTTAAGGTGATAGACCATGCAGTGAAGATGAATTTTCATCCGCGTCACGGAACCATCATCCCGATTACCCGTGCCGAACTGAAACGTATCACGGACGAGTGGGGCAAGCCTGCCGAGCTGGGCGAATTGCCGGTCAATCCTGCATTGCCGGGATTCCATGCCGACCCCGAAGTGCTGTATTCTCATCAGACACAGCGTTATTACATCTATTCTACCACCGACGGACAGCCCGGATGGGGAGGATGGTATTTCACCGTATTCTCTTCTGCCGACCTGAAGGACTGGCAGTATGAAGGAGTGATGCTGGATTTGCGTTCGCCGCAGGTACCATGGGCCAACGGAAATGCCTGGGCACCGGCCATTGAGGAAAAACTGATTGACGGAAAATACAAATATTTCTTCTATTACAGTGGCAATCCGAACGACGATTCTGGTAAGAAAATCGGAGTTGCTGTAGCCGATTCACCGGTAGGTCCTTTCAAGGATATGGGCAAACCCATTGTGACGGATTCTCCGGTAGGACATGGACAGCAAATTGATGTGGATGTGTTCACTGATCCGGTATCAGGTAAGTCTTATCTGTACTGGGGCAACGGATACATGGCCGGTGCGGAACTGAACGACGACATGGTATCCATCAAGAAGGAAACCCTGAAGGTGCTGACTCCGAAGGGAGGGACACTGAAAGATTATGCGTACCGTGAAGCTCCCTATGTGTTCTATCGTCAGGGTACTTACTACTTCATGTGGTCGGTCGACGATACGGGTTCAGCCAACTATCATGTGGCTTACGGTACGTCGGATTCTCCGCTGGGACCGATTAAGGTGGCCAAAGACCCGGTGGTGCTGATACAAGATCCATCACAGGAAATCTATGGGACAGCACACAACTCTGTAGTACGTAAACCTGGGACCGATGAATGGTATATCGTGTACCATCGCATCAACAAGAATTACCTGAATCCGGACAAAGGGCCGGGGGTACACCGCGAAGTATGTATCGACCGGATGGAATTCAACGCCGACGGTACGATTCAGCGCGTGAAAGTCTCCAAATAAAATTTTTATTAAATCTGCTTACTTATGAAACACCTGACACACTTGGCAGCTTTGTGCGTCTGCCTTACCAGCCTTCCTGTATCGGCCCACGTGCAGGAAGTGATGAATGAACCGGATTCAGTCTACTTGTTCTCGTATGCCACCGTGAAAGATGCGGGGCGCAGCGGGTTGAAACTGGCGTGGAGCCCGGATGCCGACCGTTGGTTCAGTATCGGCAATGGATATGGGTATGTGAGATGCGATTACGGAACCTGGGGAGCCGAGAAGCGTATGCTGAATCCTCATCTGACGCGGGATGCAAAAGGCGTGTGGCATTGCGCCTGGCAGTTGAACGAAAGCGGAAAGGAGTGGGGACAGGCCACTTCGCCCGACTTGATGAAATGGAATCCGCAGACGTATTACCTGCAGACGCCGGGAGAAGGAACTGGAATCCGGGGAAGTGAAACCCGCAAGAAAGCGGTTGTGGACGGTGTAGTAGAACAAGGATATATGCAGAAAGTGGCCTGGGAGGAAGTGGACCGACTGTTGAAGTTCGTGGACTACCGGGCTTACAGAGACCAGTTGCACAATGAACGGACGGAACAGGATGGCCAGCGTTTTGCCGGGTTGGCTCCTGTATCCTTGCAGCTGACAATCCGTCCGGAAGAAGCCAAGCCTATCAGTGACAAACTGATGGGGATTTTCTTTGAAGACATCAATTATGGAGCTGATGGCGGACTTTATGCCGAATTGGTGCAGAACCGTGATTTTGAATATTCTTCGAAAGACGGGGCCCCTCAAGGATTTGACAGTGGTTATGCCTGGAGTATATGGGAGAACGGGCAGTCGTCGGCTGTACAGGTAGCCACGGAGCATCCTTTGCATGCCAACAATCCGCATTATGTGGTATTGCAGGCCAAACCGGGAATTTCTCTCCGCAATACAGGCTTCGACGGGATTACGTTGAAGAAAGGCGAAAAGTATGACTTCTCTCTCTTTGCTTCTATGCCCGAGGGCAGTAAGGGTGGAAAGATAGTGGTGCGTTTGCTGAATGCCCAAGGCAAGGAAGTGGCACAGTCTTCCGTAAAGGTAAAGGCGGGCGACTGGAAGAAGCAGACTGCGGTATTGACGGCACAGGCAGATGTGGATGCGGCTGTACTTTCACTGGAACCGGAGTTGACCGGGGAGTTACATCTGGATATGATTTCACTCTTCCCGCAAAAGACCTTCAAAGGACGCAAGAACGGGTTGAGAGCTGATTTGGCTCAGACATTGGCCGACTTACATCCTCGTTTTATGCGTTTTCCGGGCGGTTGTGTGGCCCATGGAAATGGCATTGACAATATTTACCGTTGGAAAAATTCTGTCGGTCCGCTGGAAGCCCGCAAGCCGATGCGGAACTTGTGGGGATATCATCAGACACTGGGACTAGGCTATTTTGAATATTTCCAGTTCTGTGAAGACATCGGGGCTGAACCGTTGCCAGTCCTGGCGGCTGGAGTGCCCTGCCAGAATTCAGCCTGCATTCCGGGCAAGCCTTTGAGCGGTGGACAGCAGGGAGGCATCCCCATGGAAGAAATGGGTGCCTACGTGCAGGACATCCTGGACTTGATTGAATATGCCAACGGCGACCCAAAGACCAACAAATGGGCCAAGATGCGTGCCGAAGCCGGACATCCGAAGCCGTTCAACCTGAAATACATCGGCATCGGCAATGAAGATTTGATTACCCCGATTTTTGAAGAACGCTTTGAGATGATTTTCAAGGCCATCAAGGAAAAATATCCGGAGATTACTGTGATTGGTACGGTAGGTCCTTTCTATGAAGGTTCAGACTACGAAGCGGGATGGAAATTTGCCTCTCGTCTGCAGGTACCGATGGTGGACGAACACTATTATAATACACCGGGTTGGTTTATCAACAACCAGGATTTTTATGACTGTTACGACCGTTCCAAACCCAAAGTATACCTGGGAGAATATGCCGCTCACTTGCCCGGTCGTCCGAACAACATCGAGACAGCCTTGGCTGAGGCCTTGTACCTGACGTCCGTTGAACGGAACGGCGATGTGGTATCCATGACTTCGTATGCACCGTTGCTGGCCAAGGAAGGGCATACGCAGTGGAATCCGGATTTGATTTATTTCAACAACAAGGAAGTGAAACCGACTGTGGGTTATTACACCCAGCAACTTTACGGTCAGAATGCCGGTGATACGTATCTGCCGGCCGACCGGAAGATAGATAACTCCCGTCAGGATGTACAGCGTAGAATCGGTACGTCGGTGGTGCGCGATAGCAAGACGGGCGATGTGATTGTGAAGCTGGTCAACCTGCTGCCGGTTCCGGTCAAGACTCAACTGAACGGGCTGACATTGCAGGATGGACAGGCTACGCTGCATGTGCTCTCCGGAGTTCCGACCGACCAGCAGGCTCGTCCTGTGAAGAAAGAAATCGCGGTGGCAGATTTGTCTCAATATGAAATGCCTGCCTATTCGTTGAGCGTGATTCGAATCCATGCTGCAAAATGAGGGAAGTGATTGATTCTTATCTTGCTTTTGACAGATTTTTGGTAGTTTAATATAGAAGGAAAGGTCTATATTTGCCTCAAACATTAATGACGTATATCATGAAATACAAACACACGTTATGGGGCGTAGGCCTTTCTTTATTGTTCTCTTTGGGGATACTTTCGGCTTCAGCAGCTTCTCCGGCAGGAGAGGAAACTGTCGCAAAAGAAGCATTTGCCGTAGGTAAGGGAACATTTCTGTTAAACGGAAAGCCTTTTGTGGTAAAGGCAGCGGAAGTGCATTATCCGCGTATTCCGGAACCTTATTGGGAACAGCGTATTCTTTCTTGTAAAGCATTGGGCATGAATACGCTTTGTCTGTATGTCTTTTGGAACTTGCATGAACAGCATCCGGGAGAGTTCGATTTCTCAGGCAACAAGGACATTGCCAAGTTCTGCCGTCTGGCACAAAAACACGGAATGTATGTCATCGTACGTCCGGGACCTTACGTTTGTGCGGAATGGGAAATGGGCGGACTGCCTTGGTGGTTGCTGAAGAAGAAAGATGTACAGCTGCGTACACTCGACCCTTATTATATGGAGCGGGTCGGTATCTTTATGAATGAGGTGGGCAAACAGCTGGCCGATTTACAGATTTCCCGCGGGGGAAACATCATCATGGTACAGGTGGAAAATGAATACGGTTCGTATGGCATCAACAAGCCTTACGTATCGGCCATCCGTGATATCGTGAAGAAGGCGGGTTTCACCGACGTGCCTCTTTTCCAGTGTGATTGGAGTTCTAACTTCACCAACAATGCCTTGGATGATTTGCTGTGGACGGTCAACTTTGGTACGGGTGCCAACATTGACGAGCAGTTCAAGAAACTGAAATCGTTGCGTCCGGAAACACCGATGATGTGCAGCGAGTTCTGGAGCGGTTGGTTCGATCACTGGGGACGGAAACATGAAACCCGTGATGCGGCTACCATGGTGAGTGGCATCAAGGACATGCTGGACCGGAACATCTCGTTCAGTTTGTATATGACCCACGGAGGTACAACCTTCGGCTGGTGGGGTGGTGCCAACAACCCGGCTTATTCAGCCATGTGCAGTTCATACGATTACGACGCGCCGATCAGTGAGGCCGGATGGACTACTCCGAAATATTTCCAGTTGCGCGACTTGTTGAAGCAATATCTTCCGGAAGGAGAAACTCTGCCTGAACCTCCGGCTGCGTATCCGGTGATTTCCGTACCGGCCATTACAGACTGGAAGGTGGCTCCGTTGTTCAATAATCTGCCGCAGCCTAAGCAGTCGGAAGATATTCAGCCGATGGAAATGTTCGATCAGGGCTGGGGAACGATTTTGTATCGTACGACCTTGAAAGAAGATGTGAAAGGTATCCTGCACATCGACGAAGTACACGACTGGGCACAGGTATTTGCCAATGGTAAACTGTTGGGACGGCTGGACCGTCGTCACGGAGAATTTACCTTGCCGCTGACGGAAACCTTGAAAAAAGGTACTCAACTGGATATCCTGGTAGAAGCCATGGGACGTGTGAACTTCGACAAATCTATCCACGACCGGAAAGGTATTACCAAGAAGGTAGAGGTGGTTAATGGTGACCAGGTACAGGAACTGAAAGGCTGGACAGTATATAACCTTCCTCCTTTCTATGAATTTGTGAGTCAGAAAAACTATCAGGCTGGAAAACCGGTAGACGGTCCGGCTTACTATAAAGCGACTTTCCATTTGGACAAGACAGGCGATACCTTCCTGGACATGCAGACCTGGGGAAAAGGTATGGTTTGGGTCAACGGCCATGCCATGGGACGTTTCTGGGAAATCGGTCCGCAGCAGACACTATATATGCCGGGATGCTGGCTGAAGGAAGGCGACAATGAAATCATCGTGCTCGATTTGAAGGGCCCGGCCGAAGCCAAAGTGGTCGGCGTGGAAAAACCGATTTTGGATATGTTGCGTGAAAAGGCTCCGGAAACCCACCGTAAAGACGGTCAGAATCTGAACCTGAAAGCCGAAAAGCCGGTGATGACGGGTACGTTCAAGGCAGGCAACGGCTGGCAGGAAGTTCGTTTTGAAAAACCGGCAGCCGGACGCTATTTCTGCCTGGAAGGCGTTTCCAACTATGACGGTACCAACATTGCCGCTGTGGCCGAAATGGATGTGCTGGGTGAGGACGGAAAACCGGTTTCTCGTGAAAACTGGAAGATTGTTTATGCCGACAGCGAAGAAACCCGCAGCGGAAACCGTACCGCCGACAAGGTGTTCGACCTGCAGGAAAGTACCTTCTGGCAGACAGTAGACAATACCGCTTATCCGCATCAGATTGTCATTGATTTAGGAAAAGAATACAAGGTGACAGGTTTTCGTATGTTACCTCGCGCGGAAGCCGGTACACCAGGTTTGATAAAGGATTACAGAGTATATGTAAAGAAAACAGACTTTACATATTGATTTCAATTTGTATTGAACTTAAGGTAATTCAGGAGGGATATCCCGCGGACGGTAAATCTGCGGGATATTTTTTTGCCTGGAGAAATAAAAACAGGCTTGTTTCGTGTCTTTATGCCGTTTTTTTACGAACTTTGCCGCCCAATGTGAAATAGGGATGCAAGAAGAGTTTGCATCGGATAACAGATGAAAGAATGAACGACTCAAAACCTACATTTAAGGAAATCAACGAAAGCTATACATTGAAAGAGGCCATTGCGGAAGCAAAGCGCTGCTTGAATTGTAAGCATCCTTCTTGTAAAAAGGGATGTCCGATTGAAAATGATATCCCGGAATTCATCCATGAACTGTCGAAGGGAAACATGGGGAATGCCATGGCAATTATCAATGAGAAAAGTAATCTGCCGGCTATCTGCGGGCGTGTTTGTCCGCATGAGAAACAGTGTCAGGGCCATTGTGTGCTTTATCCGAAAGGGAAAGGTATTGAAATCGGGAAGTTGGAACGCTTCATTGCCGATTTTGATACGGAGATGAACTTGATTCGCGAAAAGCTTCCACAGAAAACCCGTGGCAAGGTGGCCGTTATCGGTTCGGGTCCTGCCGGACTGACTGTGGCGGGTGACTTGGCTCGCCAGGGTTTCAATGTGACTATTTTTGAAAGTCAGGCGGAAGCCGGTGGAGTCTTGATGTACGGTATTCCGGAATACCGCTTGCCCAAACAGGTGGTACGTCAGGAAATCCAGAAGATTGAAGCGCTGGGAGTTACTTTCATACTGAATTGTGTGGTGGGGAAACAATTGAACATCGATGACATTTTTGCACAGGGCTATGATGCCATTTTTATCGGTTCGGGTACGGCGTTGCCGAAGTCACTGGATATTCCGGGGGCCGGACTGCGTGGTGTCATTCAAGCCACGTACCTGTTGCACATGGCCAATATTTATAACGAAGGTACGGTGGGACGTGACAAGGTGCCGGTCATTGAAGGCGAGCATGTGGCCGTGATGGGATGCGGCAACGTAGCCATGGATGCAGCCCGTACGGCAGTACGTATGGGGGCAGCCAGTGTGACCATCGTGTACCGTCGCACGGAAGCCGACATGCCGGCTATCCAGGCAGAATATCAGGCGGCCTTGCAGGAAGGAGTAAAGTTTCTTTGGCAGACTTCTACCACGGAATTCTTTGGAAATGAAGAAGGTAAAGTGGTCGGACTGCGGGCCAACACCCCGGAGGGCGTCAAGGAATATGCGTTCGACCGAATCTGTCTGGCGGTAGGTTCTCGTCCGGCCAGCCGGATTGTATCTACGACCGAAGGCATTGACACCGATGATAATGGCTATGTACTGGTGAAGGAACGTCCGTTTGGCATGACCAGTCGAAAGGGCGTCTTTGCCGGAGGTGACGTGGTGCACCGGCCACAGACTGTGGTGATGGCCATGAAGGCGGCCAAGAGTGTGGCGGTGGGTATCGCGCAGTATGTGGATGCCATAAAATTATTGAGTGAATGACCTAATTATAAAATAAATACTAAAGTTTAAGCGGTATCTCCTGATAACTCGGGAAAAAGCATTAATTTCGCGAATTCAAATGAATGTGCAGAATTTTAGATACCAAAAATAATTTACGACAATGATGGAGCTTGATTTACTCACAGCTGTATCGCCGATTGACGGCCGATATAGAAGCAAAGCGGGAGCTTTGGCTGCTTATTTTTCTGAATATGCCCTCATGAGATATCGTGTACGGGTGGAAATAGAATATTTCATTACCTTGTGTGAGTTGCCGTTGCCGCAGTTGAGTTCATTCGACGCAGGCCGTTTTGAGTCTCTCCGTGATATTTACCGCAACTTCTCAGAAACTGATGCGGCACGTATCAAGGAAATCGAAAGTGTGACTAACCACGATGTGAAGGCTGTAGAGTATTTCATCAAGGAGCAGTTTGACAAACTGGGTGGGCTGGAACCTTACAAGGAATTTATCCATTTCGGACTGACCTCTCAGGATATCAACAACACTTCTGTTCCCTTGTCGATTAAAGATGCATTGGAAGAAGTCTATTATCCGCAGATTCAGAAGCTGATTGATCAGCTGACGACGTATGCGGAAGAATGGAAGGATATTCCGATGTTGGCAAAAACACACGGACAGCCGGCTTCACCTACACGTTTGGGGAAAGAAATCATGGTCTTTGTGTATCGTCTGAACCGTCAGCTGGCAGTGTTGAAGGCTTGTCCGTTGACTGCGAAGTTCGGTGGAGCTACGGGTAATTACAACGCGCACCACGTGGCTTATCCGGATTTTGACTGGAAGGCATTCGGCAACAAGTTCGTATCGGAAAAACTGGGACTGGAACGGGAAGAATATACCACACAGATTTCCAACTACGACGGACTGGGAGCCATCTTTGATGCCATGAAGCGGATCAATACCATCATGATTGACATGAACCGTGACTTCTGGCAATATATCTCCATGGAGTACTTCAAGCAGAAAATCAAAGCAGGTGAAGTGGGCTCCAGCGCCATGCCGCATAAGGTGAACCCGATTGACTTTGAAAATGCGGAAGGCAACCTGGGAATGGCCAACGCCATTTTTGCCCATCTGTCTGCCAAGTTGCCGATTTCTCGTCTGCAGCGTGACTTGACCGACTCTACGGTATTGCGTAACATCGGTGTGCCGTTCGGACATACTATCATTGCCATTCAGAGTTCGTTGAAGGGTCTCGGCAAATTGCTGCTGAACGAGCATAAGATTTATGAAGATTTGGATAACTGCTGGAGCGTAGTGGCTGAAGCTATTCAGACGATTCTGCGTCGCGAAGCTTATCCGCATCCGTATGAAGCCCTGAAGGCCTTGACGCGTACGAACCAGGCTATTACGGAAGTATCCATCAAGGACTTTATCGAGACACTGAACGTGAGTGAGGACATCAAAAAAGAATTGCGTGCGATTACTCCGCACAACTATACTGGAGTATAACTTAAAACAATAAATATCGCCCGAGAGGGTGTTAGAGTATTAATTAGCATTAAACAGAAAAATTATGGCAGAAAAAGAATTCAGACAGGAAGGCGAAAACAGCCAGTCTGGCCGCGATGGTTACAAGTCTTATAACAGAGAAGGGTATAATAAGTACGGTAGAGGCGAGAAAAGCAACAGCTACGGTCGCCGTCCGTATAACAACAATAGAGAAGGGGGAGAGGGGTATCGCTCTTCTTATAATCCCCGTTTCAATAACAACAACGGAGAGGACCGTCCGCAGAGAGGAAGTTATGGCAATCGTCCGCAGCGTCCTTACGGCAACCGTCCGTACAACAATGAAGGAGGCGAACAGCGTTCTTCTTACAACCCCCGTTTCAATAACAACGGTGGACGTCCGCAGCGTCCGTATGGAAACCGCCCGTATAATAACAACAACGAGGGTGGTGAACAGCGTCCGTATCGTCCGCGTTTCAACAACGGCGGGCAGCAGGGTGGTGAACAACAGCGTTCATTCCGTCCGCGCTTCAACAACGGAGGTCAGCAAGGTGGTTACGGTCGTCCGCAAGGTGGATACCGTCCGCGTACAGCCGACTACAATCCGAATGCGAAATACAGCATGAAGAAGCAGATTGAGTATAAGGAAGTGTTGGCTGATCCGGATGAACCGATTCGTTTGAACAAGTTCCTGGCCAATGCCGGAATCTGCTCTCGCCGTGAAGCGGATGAATTCATCACTGCCGGAGTAGTATCAGTGAACGGTGAAATCGTGACGGAACTGGGTACGAAGGTGAAACGTTCGGATGAAGTGAAGTTCCACGACCAGCCGGTGAGCATCGAACGCAAGGTGTATGTGTTGCTCAACAAACCGAAAGATTGTGTGACGACTTCCGACGACCCTCAGGAACGCAAGACGGTGATGGATTTCGTGAAAGGGGCCTGCAAGGAACGTATTTATCCGGTGGGACGTCTGGACCGCAATACTACAGGTGTACTTCTGTTGACGAACGACGGAGACTTGGCTTCCAAGTTGACACATCCGAAGTTCCTGAAGAAGAAAATCTATCATGTATATTGCGACAAGAACGTGACCAAAGCAGATTTGGATCAGATAGTACAGGGTATCACACTCGATGACGGTGAAATCCATGCCGATGCCATCAGTTATGCATCGGATACGGACAAGTCGCAGGTGGGCATTGAAATCCACTCCGGAAAGAACCGTATCGTGCGTCGTATTTTCGAATCGCTGGGATACCGGGTAGTGAAACTGGACCGTGTGTATTTCGCCGGACTGACCAAGAAGGGACTTCGTCGGGGTGACTGGCGCTACCTGACAGAACAGGAAGTAGCCATGTTGCGTATGGGGTCTTTTGAATAACGAGAAATAAATGGAACACAGGGATAGGCGGATACCAAATATCTCTGTGTTTTTTAGATTAATTGATAAAACAGAGAATCAAAATGGAAACAATTCGTAGAACAAAAATTGTTGACCTGCTGAAGCGTGAAGATTTTGGAGCGATGGTCAATGTGAAAGGTTGGGTGCGTACTCGCCGTGGTAGCAAGCAAGTAAACTTTATTGCGTTGAATGATGGTTCTACTATAAATAATGTACAGATTGTGGTTGATCTGGCTAATTTCGACGAGGAATTGCTGAAACTGATTACCACTGGTGCATGTCTGAGCGTGAACGGAGAACTGGTGAAGTCAGTCGGTGCCGGTCAGGCTGCCGAAATCCAGGCGCGTGAAATTGAGGTACTGGGTACTTGCGACAATACTTATCCGTTGCAGAAGAAAGGACACTCCATGGAATTCTTACGTGAAATCGCTCATCTGCGTCCGCGTACGAATACGTTTGGTGCCGTATTCCGTATCCGTCATAACATGGCAATCGCCATTCATAAGTTCTTCCATGAAAGAGGTTTCTTCTATTTCCATACTCCGTTGATTACCGCATCCGACTGCGAAGGAGCAGGACAGATGTTTCAGGTAACTACCATGAACCTTTATGACTTGAAGAAGGATGAGAACGGTTCTATCATTTATGACAATGACTTCTTTGGAAGACAGACCAGTCTGACAGTTTCCGGACAGCTGGAAGGTGAGCTGGCAGCTACTGCCTTGGGAGCTATCTATACGTTCGGACCGACTTTCCGTGCCGAAAACTCCAATACACCGCGTCACTTGGCTGAGTTTTGGATGATTGAACCGGAAGTGGCTTTCAATGACATCAACGACAACATGGATTTGGCAGAGGAATTTATTAAATATTGCGTACAGTGGGCTTTGGACAACTGTTACGACGATGTGAAGTTCCTGAATGACATGTTTGATAAGGGCTTGATTGAACGTCTGCAAGGAGTTTTGAAAGAGTCTTTCGTGCGTTTGCCTTATACGGAAGGTATCAAGATTCTGGAAGAAGCAGTTGCCAACGGCCACAAGTTTGAATTCCCGGTTTACTGGGGCGTGGATTTGGCTTCAGAACATGAACGTTTCTTGGTGGAAGAGCACTTCAAACGTCCGGTTATCTTGACCGACTATCCGAAGGAAATCAAGGCTTTCTACATGAAGCAGAACGAAGACGGAAAGACTGTGCGTGCCATGGACGTGTTGTTCCCGAAGATTGGCGAAATTATCGGTGGTTCAGAGCGTGAAGCAGACTACGACAAGCTGCTGACTCGTATCCAGGAGTTGCATATTCCGATGAAGGACATGTGGTGGTATCTGGATACCCGTAAGTACGGTTCATGTCCTCATTCAGGTTTTGGATTGGGCTTTGAACGTCTGTTGCTGTTCGTCACAGGTATGTCGAACATCCGCGACGTGATTCCGTTCCCACGTACTCCGCGTAATGCCGAATTCTAAGCGTAAATAATATTTTTGTAAGGAGAAAAAAAGTCATTCCAAACGGAATGACTTTTTTTTATGTGTTTGGGCTAGAAAAAAGTGCATAAAATGCGTGATTTTCAAATTATTTTATAATTTTGTAGGTAACCTAACGGGTAATTCTAATACTTTAAATTATGAAAATACGTTATTTCTTTCTGATGGCATTGCTAATGCTTTTGGCTGTCGGCAATTCGGTGGCCCAGGATGTACAAGAGAAGACTCCAATCACTTTGCATGGGGTTTGGCAGATGTGTTTCTATCGTTCTAATTCTCCGGATATTCCAGGGGAGCTTAAGACAAGTAATTCATTGAAGATTCTTTCAGATGACGGACACTTTACGAATCTGCTGATGATGCAGACGGGGGCCGTGATTCTGGGGTATGGTACCTACGAAATCAACAATGAGGGCCTTTATACAGAATATGTAGAGAAAAACGTACATCTTCCACAATTGAACGGGGGAAAGAATGAAATGCATTTCGAGCTGAAGGAAAACGGCACGTTGATGTATGTGAAATATTTCCTGAAAAATGATGCCAATGGAAATGAAATTGATTCGTGGTGTCATGAAATATGGAAGAAAGTCGAAATGTCACCGGTTTATCCGGGTGATGAACTGCGATGAGGAAATTCGAACATAAAGAAGGTATAAGAAAGGCGGTTCCGGTATGAAGTCCGGGTACCGCCTTTCCTGTTTTCAGGCATAAAGTCGCGGTTAATAATCAACCGTTTATCCCACGAAAAAAAAACTTAAAATCTTTGTTGGTTAAAAGAAAAGCCGTACCTTTGCAAGCCGATTATTATCAACTAGTGATAAATTTTTAATTCTGAGTGCTTTATTCTTCTTTGTCCGGGAAGAGTAGGGCGGGAGGAATTTGTTTTTTAGTAGTTAACATTTTAAAAAAGATTTAAGAGTGGATACTTTAAGTTACAAGACCATTTCTGCAAACAAGGAAACAGCAACGAAAGAATGGGTTGTTGTGGATGCTACCGATCAGGTTGTAGGCCGTCTCGGTGCGAAAGTTGCAAAGTTGTTGAGAGGTAAGTACAAACCTAACTTCACCCCTCATGTAGACTGCGGTGATAACGTAATCATCATCAACGCAGACAAAGTGAAATTTACAGGTAAGAAAATGACTGACAAGATTTACCTGAGCTATACAGGTTATCCTGGTGGTCAGCGTGAAATTACTCCGGCTCGTCTGATGGCAAAACCGAATGGCGCTGAAAAATTGATGAAGAGAGTAGTTAAAGGTATGCTTCCTAAGAATCGTCTGGGAGCTAAGTTGCTGGGCAACTTGTATGTTTACGAAGGAAGTGAACACAAACACGAAGCTCAGACTCCGAAAGTAATCGATATTAATTCACTTAAATAATAAAGAATGGAAGTAGTAAATGCATTAGGCAGACGTAAAAGCGCAGTTGCTCGCGTTTTCGTAAGCGAAGGTACAGGAAAGATTACTATTAACAAGAGAGACCTTGCACAGTACTTTCCATCAACTATTCTGCAGTATGTAGTTAAACAGCCGTTGAACAAATTGGAAGTGGCTGAAAAATATGATATCAAAGTTAACTTGTGTGGTGGTGGTTTCACTGGTCAGTCTCAAGCTTTGCGTCTGGCTATCGCTCGTGCACTGGTTAAAATCAACCCTGAAGACAAGAAAGCTCTTCGTGCGGAAGGCTTCATGACTCGCGATTCTCGTTCTGTTGAACGTAAGAAACCGGGACGTCCGAAAGCACGTCGTAGATTCCAGTTCAGTAAACGTTAACGAGGGGACAAGTTGGATAAGGGACAAGTTGGCAAGGATACTCTCTTATGGATTATTTCCTTGTTGCCTCGTCAACTGATACCTCGTCACCTAAAGAAGCGTTTAGTATCTAAACTGCCAGGATTCTTCCTGCAAGCATTTGTCGGAAAGACTACCGGACAGTTGGTTCAATAAACAAAAAAGAAAGTAAACGATTAAAATTAAAGACAATGTCAAGAGTAAATTTTGATACATTATTGGAGGCTGGTTGCCACTTCGGACACCTTAAAAGAAAGTGGAACCCTGCAATGGCTCCTTATATTTTCATGGAACGCAACGGTATTCATATCATCGATTTGAACAAAACTGTTGCTAAAGTTGATGAAGCTGCTGAAGCTTTGAAACAAATCGCAAAATCAGGAAAGAAAGTCCTGTTCGTTGCTACTAAGAAACAAGCTAAACAGGTAGTAGCTGAGAAAGCTGCTTCTGTAAACATGCCGTACGTTATCGAACGTTGGCCGGGTGGTATGTTGACTAACTTCCCGACAATCCGTAAGGCTGTGAAGAAAATGGCTACTATCGATAAATTGACTAACGATGGTACTTATTCTAACCTGTCAAAGAGAGAAATCCTGCAGATTTCTCGTCAGCGCGCTAAATTGGAAAAGAACCTCGGTTCTATCGCTGATTTGACTCGTCTGCCGTCTGCATTGTTCGTAGTCGATGTAATGAAAGAAAACATCGCTGTTCGCGAAGCTAACCGTCTGGGTATTCCTGTATTTGCTATCGTAGATACAAACTCTGACCCGACAAACGTGGATTTCGTTATTCCGGCAAACGATGACGCTACTAAGTCAGTAGAAGTTATCTTGGATGCTTGCTGCGCTGCAATGGCAGAAGGTCTGGAAGAAAGAAAAGCTGAAAAGGTAGATATGGAAGCTGCTGGTGAAAACGCACCGAAAGCTGCAAAGAAAAAATCTACTAAGGCTCGCATGGACAAGGCTGAAGAAGAAGCCATCAACGCTTCTAAAGCAGCTGCCTTCATGAACAAGGACGAAGAAGAAGCTTAATATAAAGTAAGTTGAGAATTGAAAATTGAAAATTGGGAAGACTGTATTCTCGATTCTCAATTCTCAATTCTCAACTTTGTTTTTATGCATATTATTAACTCAAAATAAAGATATTATTATGGCTGTAAGTATGGCTGATATCACCAAGCTTCGTAAAATGACGGGAGCTGGTATGATGGACTGTAAAAATGCTTTGACAGAAGCTGAAGGCGATTTCGACAAAGCAGTAGAAATTATCCGTAAAAAAGGACAGGCTGTAGCTGCAAAACGTTCTGACCGTGAAACTTCAGAAGGTTGCGTGCTGGCTAAATCAACTGGCGACTATGCGGCAATGATTGCTTTGAAGTGTGAAACTGACTTCGTGGCTAAGAATGCTGATTTCGTAGCGCTGACTCAGGCTATTCTGGATGCGGCTATCGCTAACAAATGCAAGACTTTGGATGAGGTAAAAGCTCTGCCGATGGGTAGCGGTACAATTGCTGACGCAATCGTAGAACGCAGCGGTATCACAGGTGAAAAAACTGAATTGGATGGCTATAACTTTGTATCTGGCGCTTGTACAGCTGTTTACAACCACATGAACAAGAACCAGCTTTGCACTATCGTAGCTTTCAACAAGGTTTGTGACGAAAAAATCGCTCACGAAATCTGTATGCAGATTGCAGCTATGAACCCGATTGCTATCGATGAAGCCGGTGTACCTGAAGCTGTAAAACAGGAAGAAATCAACGTGGCTATTGAAAAGACGAAAGCTGAACAGATTCAGAAGGCTGTAGAAGCTGCTTTGAAGAAAGCGGGTATCAACCCGGCTCACGTAGACAGCGAAGAGCACATGGAAAGTAACATGGCTAAGGGCTGGATTTCTGCTGAAGACGTAGCTAAGGCTAAGGAAATCAAAGAAACTGTAGCTGCTGAAAAGGCTGCCAACCTGCCGCAGGCTATGATTGAAAACATTGCGAAAGGTCGTCTGGGCAAATTCTTGAAAGAAGTTTGTCTGTTGAACCAGGAAAGCATCATGGAACCGAAGAAGACTGTAGCCGATGTATTGAAGGAAGCTGATCCTGAATTGGCTATTACAGAATTCAAGCGTTTCACTTTACGTGCTGAATAATCATTATTCGATATTCTTTTTCGGGCATGCAAAACTGCATGCCCGATTTGTTTTACGGCTGTTTGTTCCAAGCAGTCGTTTTTTATTGATTATTATCAGGAAAGGTAATCTTTCAAGCTGGATATTTTGTATTTTTGCTGTCGGAAAACATAGAATGAAATTCTAACTTTTAAACAAAATAGATTATGGCAAAGAAAGCGCTTTTAATGATTCTGGATGGTTGGGGATGTGGCGACCATCAGAAAGATGATGTAATCTTCAATACTCCGACTCCTTATTGGGACAGTCTGCTGGCTACCTATCCTCACTCACAGTTGCAGGCTAGTGGTGAAAATGTAGGTCTTCCCGACGGACAGATGGGTAACTCTGAAGTAGGCCACTTGAATATCGGTGCCGGACGTATCGTATATCAGGACTTGGTGAAGATTAACCGTGCTTGTGCCGACAACAGTATCCTGAAGAACAAAGAAATTGTGTCTGCTTTCTCATACGCAAAAGAGCATGGAAAGAATATGCACTTCATGGGACTGACTTCTAACGGAGGTGTTCACTCTTCTTTGGATCACTTGTTCAAATTGTGTGACATTGCAAAAGAATACGGACTGGAAAATACATTCATTCACTGCTTCATGGACGGTCGTGACACTGACCCGAAGAGCGGTAAGGGATTCATCGAACAGCTGACTGCGCATTGTGAGAAATCAGCCGGAAAAGTTGCTTCTATCGTAGGTCGTTTCTATGCGATGGACCGTGACAAACGCTGGGCTCGTGTGAAAGAAGCATACGACTTGCTGGTAAGCGGAATCGGTAAGAAGGCTACTGACATGGTACAGGCTATGCAGGAATCATACGACGAAGGTGTGACCGACGAATTCATCAAACCGATTGTCAATGCCAACTTCGACGGTACCATCAAGGAAGGCGATGTAGTGATTTTCTTCAACTACCGTAACGACCGTGCGAAAGAGTTGACTATCGTGTTGACTCAGCAGGATATGCCGGAAGAAGGCATGAAGACTATCCCGGGCTTGCAGTACTACTGTATGACTCCGTACGATGCTTCTTTCAAGGGCGTACACATTCTCTTCGACAAGGAAAACGTACAGAACACATTGGGTGAATACCTGGCCAACAACGGTAAGACACAGCTGCACATTGCAGAAACAGAAAAATATGCACACGTTACTTTCTTCTTCAACGGTGGACGTGAAACTCCATATACCAATGAAGACCGTATCCTGGTTCCGTCTCCAAAAGTAGCTACTTACGACCTGAAGCCGGAAATGAGTGCTTACGAAGTAAAAGACAAACTGGTAGAAGCCATCGGTACACAGAAATATGATTTCATCGTAGTAAATTATGCCAACGGTGATATGGTAGGTCACACAGGTATCTACGAAGCCATCGAAAAAGCAGTAGTTGCTATCGACAACTGTGTGAAAGATACAGTAGAAGCTGCCAAGGCAAACGGTTATGAAGTCATCATCATTGCCGACCACGGAAATGCCGACCATGCTTTGAACGCTGACGGTACACCGAACACAGCTCACTCTTTGAACCCGGTTCCGTTTGTGTACGTAACTGAAAACAAGAATGCCAAGGTAGAAAACGGTGTATTGGCCGATGTAGCTCCTTCTATCCTGCACATTCTGGGTATGGCCCAGCCGGCAGAAATGACAGGTCATGACCTGATTAAATAAGCTGTCTGAGAATCTTCAAGAGAACCAGATAAAAAGTCGGGCTTCACTGCTGAAAAGTGGTGAAGTCCGTTTTTTTATACCTTGTGGTCACACCGTATGCCTGATGAGATTTTGTGAATGGGAAGGGATAGCGGAAGCAGTGGATGTCTCGCCGTTCTGGAGGCGATGTGCGGTTCTGGTGAGTGTGAGAGGCGTGTGGGCGATGCGGCTTTCTCGTGGAAATTGGATAGAAGAGGATGAAATTGCAAACATACCGTCTTTCAGACTATCCTGTTTTTTTGCCGAAATCTTATAGGAAAGAAAATAAAAAGCCGCAAAGTAAAAAAGAGGATTACTTTGCGGCTTTTCTGTCAAACAGAGCGCTTGATTAAGCTTTAACTCCGTTGTATTCGTCAGATACAGTTAATTTCTTGCGGCCTTTAGCGCGACGTGCTGCCAATACTCGGCGACCGTTAGCGGTAGCCATTCTTTCACGGAAACCGTGTTTGTTTCTTCTCTTTCTGTTAGAGGGTTGGAATGTTCTTTTCATTTTCGTATATACTATTTATGTTATTATTCCATGCGTTCGGGCTGCAAAATTAGTGACTTTTTTTTAATAATCAAAGTGCTAAATCATTTTTAGACAAATCTTTTTGCGTTTTTTCGTGATTTAGATTAATTTTGCAACCGTATTCAGAGAATAAATCAACTATAACATAATAATAAAAGGATTTAAGTTATGATTAATGCTCAAGACATTAAAATCGGAACCGCTATCCGTATGGATGGCAAATTGTATTTCTGCATTGACTTCCTGCATGTAAAACCGGGTAAAGGAAACACTTTCATGCGTACAAAGCTGAAAGATGTGGTAGACGGATACGTATTGGAACGTCGTTTCAACATCGGTGAAAAACTGGAAGATGTACGTGTAGAACGCCGTCCTTACCAGTATCTGTATAAAGAAGGTGAAGACTATATCTTCATGAACCAGGAAACTTTCGAACAGGTGCCCATCGCTCACGACCTGATTGAAGGTGTGGATTTCCTGAAAGAAGAAATGGTGGTGGAAGTGGTTTCTGATGCTTCTACTGAAACTATTTTGTTCGCTGAACTGCCGGTAAAAGTACAGTTGAAGGTGACTTACACTGAACCGGGTCTGAAAGGTGATACAGCAACCAACGCTACCAAACCGGCTACTGTAGAAACAGGTGCTACTGTACGTGTGCCGTTGTTCATCAACCAGGACGAAATTATCGAAGTAGATACTCGTGACGGTTCATACGTAGGTCGTGTAAAAGCTTGATAAGATATATCTGTCAGAGAAATCATTCTCAAAAGATAAAAAGAAAGCCGCATTGGATATTCCAGTGCGGCTTTCTTTTTATCTTTTGTTCTTACAAGAGCTGGATACCTTTGTTCGCTTTCAGGTTGACGGTTTTGGTCTTGCCGTTGAAGCTGACTTTTGTCTTTCCTCCTTTTCGGGCCTGGATGTGCAGGGAAGTCACCTTGCCGTCTTTCCATTCCATGTCAATCACGAAACCTCCACGGGCACAGATTCCTTTCACGCTGCCGTCTTTCCATTCATCCGGAAGAGCCGGAAGCAGGGTGATGCTGTTTTCGGACGACTGCATCAGCATCTCAATCACGCCGGCACAACCTCCGAAGTTGCCGTCAATCTGGAACGGAGAGTGGGCGTCGAGCAGGTTCGGATAAGTTCCTCCTCCGCGGCGGGCATCTTTCCCTTTGTAACCGTCCGGGCTGACGTAACGCAACAGACGGCGGTAGATGTGGTAGGCATTCTTACCGTCTTTCAGTCGGGCATAAAGATTGACACGCCAGCCGGTGCTCCAGCCGGTGGTGTTGTCGCCTTTGATTTCCAGCGTACGGGCGCAAGCCTTGGCCAGGTCGGGGGTGTTTTCTACCGACAGGTGTCGGCCCGGATACAAACCGAACAAGTGCGACTGGTGACGGTGTTGCGGGTCTTCGTCGCTCCAGTCGTGGAACCATTCCTGCAGGTTGCCGTTCTTTCCTATCCGATAGGGCAGCAGACGGGCCAGGGTCTTGTCAATCTGTTTCCGGAAGTCCTTGTCCGTACCGAGCACTTCGGCAGCCTTGGCGGCATCAATCAGGCATTCGCGGGTCATGGCCAGATCGGCCGTACAGCCGTAGGATGTGGCACCGACATACCCGTCGGGTGTCACGAACTTGTTCTCCGGCGAAGTGCCCGGTGAGGTGAGCTGTTTGCCGTCCTTCTCAATCAGCCAGTTCAGGCAGAATTCAGCCGCCCCTTTCAGCGCCGGATAATATTGTTGCAGGAACGCCTTGTCTTGTGTGAAGGCATAACGTTCCCAGATGTGAGTCGACAGCCAGGCGCCTCCCATGGTCCAGCAGGCCCACGACGGGTCGCCCACGTTCAGTCCCACCGGGCAGGTCATGGCCCAGATGTCCGTGTTCTGTCCCAGGCACCATCCCTTCTGTACACCGTAATACGCCTTGGCCGTGGCTTCTCCCGTATGTTGCAGGTTGGCAATGAATTCCATCAGCGGACGGTGCATCTCACTCAGGTTGGCCGTTTCGGCAGCCCAGTAGTTTTCCTCTAAGTTGATGTTGCTGGTATAGTTGCAGCTCCAGGGCGGAAGGAGTCGTTCGTTCCACAATCCCTGCAGGTTGGCCGGCACACCCGGTGTGCGCGAGCTGGAGATGAGCAGGTAGCGGCCATACTGGAAATACAAGGCTTCCAGTTCCGGATTCTTCTGCGACTGGTCCGTGTATTGCAGGAGTTGTATGTCGGTGGGCAGGTTGGCGATGGCTTTGTCCGTGCTTCCGAGGTTCAGCTCTACGCGGTTGAAGAACGACTGGTAGTCGGCCACATGCGCTTTTTCGAGTGTCTCGAACGATTTCCGTGCGGCTCGGTTCATTCGCTGTGCCACTAGGTTCCGGTAGTCACGTCCTTCTTTCATCGGATCCTTGTCGAAGCCGTTGAAGCTGGTCACGTTGGCCACCAGAATCAGGGCCTCTTTTCCGCCCGCTATCTTCAGTTCCCCCGACGGGAAGCTCTTTACCTGGCTTTCCGGGGCGATGACCCGAATCAGCGTGCGGAAATGCGTACCCCGTTCCGGGTCGTACAGGTGCTTGTTTTTCACGTCATCGAAATATACCGGATACGAATGGTAGGCTGCGTAGCCTTCGGCCGAGATTTCATTGCCGGAAGCCGTGGTGGCATGGGGCAGGAGTGAGGTGAAAGAAAGAAGTGCCTGAATGCCTTTTTCGCTTTCTGTCTGCAGGCGGAGCACAATCACGGAGTCGGGAGCCGAGGCGAAATAGTCGCAGGAGAAAGCTTTGCCGTTCCGCTGGTAGCTGGTCCGTGCGAGGGCTTGCCGGATGTCCAGGCTCCGCTGGTAGCCGGTCACCTGTGCCGGTTCGTCCAGATACGTGAGGGAGAGTTGCCCCAAGGGCTGGTAGTTTTCGCTGTAATGTCCCTGCACCTTTCGTTGGGCAAGGTCGGCGCCGCGGTAGTCTTCCTTGTCGAGCAAGGCCCGTATTTCGGGAATTGCCTTGTGGGCATCGGGAGTAGTGATTTTCCGGTCGGGTTCGCCGGTCCATAGTGTCAAGTCGTTCAGGGAGAGGACATCCTTGTCCGTTCCTCCATAAAGAATAGCTCCCATCGTGCCGTTTCCGATGACCAGAGCCTCTTCAAAATATTCCGCGGGTCGGTCATAGTGCAGCACCAGCCGGTTTTGTGCGGAAAGTGAGAATGTGTGTAATGAAATGGTGCAGGCCATTACCGCAACGCCCTTCCATTTACGAATAAAAATACTTTTCATAGTGTATGTGTGAATAAAGAAAATTAACAACTGCAAGTTATTAAGAAAATCCCGTACGGGCAAAAACTTGGCCTGAAACATGGAAAAAAGGGGTGAAAAAAACGCCTTTGCGTTTGACTTGAAACGCAAGTGCGTTTGAAGGAAAACACAAGTGCGTTTTGACCGAAACGTAAAGGCGTTTTGGCGGGATGTCAAAAGTCTTCAGAGGTAGACTAAAGTCTACAAAAAAAGCCTTCCCATCGTCGCGATGGAAAGGCTTTTCTTTATTTTTCCCGAAAAATAATCAATTATTTTTTCTTGTGGTTTGCATAACGGCTCATGAACTTGTCCACACGTCCTGCAGTATCCACCAGTTTAGACTTACCAGTGTAGAACGGGTGAGATGAGCTAGAGATTTCCAGCTTAACCAACGGATAAGTTTCTCCTTCGAATTCAATTGTGTCTTTAGTAGCACAAGTTGAACGAGACAGGAACATGTCGCCGTTTGACATGTCTTTAAATACTACCGGACGGTAGTTTTCAGGATGAATGCCTTTTTTCATTTTAGTATATACTTTTTGTTGTTATTATTGACAAATAAATATGTGGTAACACCGATAAAGTGTGTAATGGTCTATTTCGGGTTGCAAAGATACGCTATTTCTTCGAAACTAAAAAGAAATAGCTGAAAAAAATATTCTGTCAACCAAAGGCTTGTAGAGGAAAATCTGTTTGTTTTTGCCATATCTACTTTGCATCCTTGTGACAAGTTTATCAAAATTATGTGCTTTGAATTGATTTGCCTCAAGAAAAGACAGAAAATCTCCGATTCAGGATATTGCTAATTCTTTTTATATTGTTACTTTTGCAGGTGGAATTAATTACTAACAATTATAAAACTTACAAAAATGGTTAATTACAAAGAGTTAGGCTTGGTGAACACAAGAGATATGTTTGCCAGAGCAATCAAAGGTGGATATGCTATCCCTGCTTTCAATTTCAATAATATGGAACAGTTGCAGGCCATCATCAAGGCTGCTGTAGAAACAAAATCTCCGGTAATTCTCCAGGTTTCTAAAGGTGCTCGTAACTATGCAAACCAGACTCTGTTGCGTTATATGGCAGAAGGTGCTGTAGAATATGCAAAGGAACTGGGTTGTGCACATCCTGAAATCGTGCTTCACCTTGACCACGGAGATTCATTCGAACTGTGCAAGTCTTGCATCGACATGGGATTCTCTTCAGTAATGATCGACGGTTCTCATCTGCCATACGAAGAAAACGTAGCTTTGACTAAGAAAGTAGTTGACTATGCACATCAGTTCGACGTAACAGTTGAAGGTGAGCTGGGTGTATTGGCCGGTGTAGAAGATGAAGTTTCTGCAGAACACCACACTTATACTAACCCTGAAGAAGTAATCGACTTCGCTACTCGTACAGGTTGCGACTCATTGGCTATCTCAATCGGTACTTCTCACGGTGCTTACAAGTTCAAACCTGAACAGTGCCACGTAGATCCGGCTACTGGTCGTCTGGTTCCTCCTCCATTGGAATTCGCTGTACTGGACGCTGTAATGGAAAAACTTCCGGGATTCCCTATCGTTCTTCACGGATCTTCATCAGTTCCTCAGGAAGAAGTGGACACTATCAACAAATATGGTGGCAAGCTGGAAGCTGCTATCGGTATTCCTGAAGACCAGTTGCGTAAGGCTGCTAAATCTGCAGTTTGCAAGATCAACATCGACTCAGACTCTCGTCTGGCTATGACTGCTGCTATCCGTAAAGTATTCGCTGAAAAACCGGCTGAATTCGACCCGCGTAAATACCTGGGCCCGGCTCGTGACAACATGGAAAAACTTTACAAGCACAAAATCATCAACGTATTGGGTTCTGACAACAAGTTGGCTCAGTGCTAATCGTGTTTGATACTTATCACACCTGATAAAATGAATAAAGGCTGCTTTCCTTTCGGGAGGCAGCCTTTTCATTTGTTTGCGTTCTTTTTTACCAGAACTTGTTCTGCGAGGGGTTGTATTCGAACCCCACCGCTTTCAGACGGTTCACGATATCTTCCTTGCTCACGTTCAAATCGGCACAGAGTGCGTCGAGTGAAGGATAATAGTCTCTCAATTTCATGTTGATGAAGCTGAACAGCATCATCGGGTCTTTGGGTAATTCCATATTCTGAACTTGTTTTTACGGATTCTTCTTTTTTCGGGGTGCAAAGTTACGGCTTTTATTGTTTCCTTGTACTTATTCTATTGATAATTTATTTGTTATCTTTGCAAGGCTATGTCAACTAAACGAGTGATAGAAGATAAAGATTTCCGTCGCATTGTGATTGCCACCCGCCGCGGGGCAAGAAACATCACGATGCGGGTCAAGCCCGACGGCCTGTATCTCACGGTGCCGCCTTATAGCAAGACCGATAAAGTGCTGGCCACGCTGGAACAGTTCCGGACAGATTTACTGGAGCGTTTCCGCCGGGTGGCCCAGCAGACCTTGGACTTTAATTTCCGGATAGAAGCCGATTGTTTCCGACTGTCGCTGGAACCCAGCCAGTTGAAATGTTTTACCGTACGGCTACGGCCCTCGGGCGAGGTGACCGTATTTTGCCCGGCACACACCGATTTTTCGGATGAGGCCGTGCAGAAGCTGGTACGGGCAGCCATTGTGCGGGCCCTGAAGAAAGTGGCCTCGGAATTTCTGCCTCCCTTGCTGAAAGTATGGGCCGAACGTTTTGGCTTGACTTACAGGAAGGTGCGGATTACGGGTGCCCGTTCGCGGTGGGGCAGTTGCACGTCGGCCCGCACCATCAGTCTCTCTTGCTATCTGATGCTGGTACCTTCCCACCTGATTGATTATGTCATCCTGCACGAACTGGTCCACACGAGGGAGATGAACCATGGTCCCCGCTTTTGGGAATTGCTGAACGATATGACGGCGGGACAGGCCTTGCGCCTGCGTGCGGAACTCCGTCGGTTTCATCCTTCTTTCTGAGACATTTAAAAAGAAGGGATATTGTGTTTTTTATACACTTTTTTGATGTAAATTTGCATCAGAAAAGGTTAGGTAAAAAAGATTGTTTGAATGAAAAAGAGTTTGCTGGCGTTGGCTTCCGGCACATTGGGGCTGGGCATCGCCGAATTTGTCATGATGGGAATCCTTCCCCATGTAGCTCGTGATTTAGGTATTAGTATTCCCCAGGCGGGACATTTTATTTCGGCCTATGCCATCGGCGTGTGTGTGGGTGCTCCGTTGACGGTGTTGATTGCCCGTACACGGCCCCTGAAGCAGATATTGCTGGGACTGGCGGCCATCTATGTGATAGGAAATCTCTGTGCGGCACTTTCGCCGGGTTATTGGATGCTGTTGCTGATGCGTTTCGTGTCGGGACTTCCCCATGGAGCCTTCTTTGGAGTGGGGTCCATTGTAGCTGAGAAAGTGGCCGATAAGGGAAAGACTTCGCAGGCCGTGGCACTGATGATTGCGGGTATGACCATAGCCAATTTGTTCGGTGTGCCTTTCGGCACGTTGCTGAGCACATTGTTCTCCTGGCGTTTCCCCTTCCTGTTCAACACGTGTTGGGGACTGCTGGTGTTCTATCTGGTGTGGAAGTGGATTCCTTCGCTGCCGGCTTTGCCCGACACGGGACTGAAAGGACAGTTCCGCTTTCTCCGTAATCTGGCTCCGTGGCTGATCATTCTGACCACGATGTTCGGCAACGGAGGGGTGTTCTGCTGGTTCAGCTATGTCACTCCGCAGATGCTGCACGAAGCTGGGTTCCAGCCGGAAAGTCTGACGTGGATCATGATGCTGGCCGGACTGGGAATGACCCTCGGCAACCTGATTGGCGGACGTTGCGGTGATTTGTACGGGCTGGCCCCGGTGGTACAGTTCACGCAGGTGTTCATGATGCTGGCTTTGCTGGGTACTTTCCTCTTTGCGGGAGTGCCGTGGCTTTCCGTCTTGCTGATGTTCGTTTGTGCGGCCGCCTTGTTTGCCGTGTCACCTCCCCAGCAGTTGTTGCTGTTGCAGAATTCCCGGGGGAGTGAGATGATGGGAGCTGCCTGCGTGCAGATTGCGTTCAATCTGGGAAATGCGGTAGGAGCATACGCCGGAGGACTGCCGATTGACGCCGGACTGGGTTACCGGTATCCGGCACTGGTGGGAGTCTTTGTGGTAGCCTTGGGATGGATTTGCGTCACCTGGTATATCAGGCGGGAGCGCAGGTGCCTTCTGAAAAGAAAAACAACAGATACGGTTGTATCATAAAATAATATACTATGAGATTGCTTTTGTTGACTTTGATGATATGGGTGGGAGGATATTCTTTTTGTCTGGAGGCAAAGGATACCTTTTTCTCTCGATATAACTTTTATCACCTCACCGAGGAAGTAGGTTTGCCAAACAACTCGGTGACTTCGGTGATGAAGGACTCGTATGGTTACATCTGGATTGCTACTCAGGACGGACTGGCACGTTATGACGGATACCGTTTTTTGACCTATGGGACAGAAAAAGCCTTGTATCGCCTGAAAGGAGATTATGTGTATACCGTGTGTGAGGACCGTCACAAGAGGCTCTGGGTGGGTTCGGATGCCGGGTTGGACTTGATTGACCTGCAGACGGGGCTGCCATTATCCTTGTCACGGTTGGGTGGAGAGAAGTTTCCGGGACTTTCTTCACTGTTTGCTTCTTTTGTACGTTCCGTTGTGCAGGCGTCGAATGGAGATATCTGGGTGGTGACCGACAAGATGCTGTGGTGCCTGGAACTGGGTGACGACGGGAAGGTTACGGGATGTTATCGGATGCAGGGACAGACGGATAATTCCATTACCGCCATTGCAGAACTGGAAGGAGGGCTTTGTGCCGGTATCGGGAATCAGCTTTACTGGATTATGAAAAAAGGAGGCAATGTGCTCGACAAGCAGTTGCTCTCGGATGACATTGTGCCTTTCAGCGACGACTGGCGTATTTCTTGCTTGCAGGTGGATGGCGATTACTTGTGGATAGGAAGTAACCGTGGACTTTTTCGCTACGGACGGGTGACAAAGAGCCTGAAGCGTTACCGGTATTCGTCACACCGGGAAGGTATGCTCAGTCAGGCTTATATTACAGACATCAAACGGACGTCGGACGGGTATCTGATTGTCGCTACCTTTAACGGGCTGAACGTATACAACCGGGCTTCTGATACGTTTTCTTTTATCCGTCGTCTGGAAGCTCCGGATGAGGGTGGATTGAATTCCAATATCATTGGTTGCCTGTTTATCGACGGACAGGATATCTGGGCCGGCACACAGGACGGAGGCGTGAATCTTTTGTATCGTTCGCGCAGGGTAGAGGTGTCTCGGCTGGGGGATATTCCTTGGAAACTGTCGGAAGGGCGTACACCCCAGATTAGTGCCATTACAGAGGACAAGACGGGGAACTTGTGGGTTGGAACGATTGAAGGAGGGCTTTATCAAATGAATCCGGTGACGGAGGCTGTAAAGCATTATGCTTTCATACCGCAGAATCCGGTATCTATTCTTTCGAACAATGTGAACGGTCTGTTGATTGACAGAGACAACCACTTGTGGGTATATACGTGGGGAGCAGGCATCAGTGAGCTGGACTTGAATAAACCGCAGCCAACGTTCCGTCAGCATTCCAATGGAAAGGTGCCTGGTCTGGAGGACGATTTTATCATGAGTGCAGCCGAAGATTCCATCAACCGGGGTATCTGGTTTGGTACCACGCACGGGTTGGTTTTTTATGACAAGGGGCAGGAGCGGTTCCGTCGGGTGGATTTTCATGCAATGGTGTCGGAGTTCAAGTCAATCGGCTCACTGTGTGTAGATTGTAAGGGACGCCTGTGGGTCGGTACTTCCGAGGGATTGTTTATCGTAGACTTATTTTCTTTTGCACGTTCTCGTCAACATTTCAATTATATTTATTTGCGCTATAAGCTCGATGATGCCAAATCCACGCAAGTGGAGCAAATCAACGTGGTTTTTCAGGACAGTCAGGGAAGAATCTGGCTGGGAGGAAAGGGCACGGGACTGTATCGTTTGGTTTCGGATGAAGGAAACCGTTTCCAGTTCAAACATTATGGCAAAGAAGAGGGCTTTGCGGAGAATTCAGTGTATGGATTGTCGGAAGACGGTAAAGGGGACTTGTGGATTGCGACGGAAAACGGTCTGTCTCGGTTACGGATAGCAGGAGGCACGTTTGTCTCCTATGGCAAGTCCGATGGCATTTTGGATAGTGATTACGATGTGAACACCTTGCATTTCTCGTTGAAACACAATCGTTTGTATTGTGGAAAAGATCATGGGCTGTATGAGGTAGCTCTTAAAAGAATTCCCCCACATGCCAACGAACGTTCAATTGCCATTTCTTCATGCCGTATCAATGACGGAGAATGGGAGTATTGGACCCGGAAATGCGTAGACGACCTGGAGGAGGGAGACAAGCTGGAACTGGCTCTGACGACGCATGAGTATGGCTACAATGAGGCGGTTCGTATCCGTTACAGGGTGGAAGGAGATGGTGGAAAATGGAAGGAACTTTCGGTGCGGAATCCGATAGTCGTGTTGTCTTCGCTTCCGTCGAGAAACTGTCGGCTGGAAATACAGACTACCAATCCGGAGGGAGAATGGCAGCAGGAGATGCTGAGGCTGGACTTGCAGGTGCGTCCGTATTATTATAAGTCCTGGTGGTTCTGGTCGCTGATTCTTCTGGTGGCGGGTTCCCTTTCCATTCTCTTCTATCGTTACAAAGTGCGTCGGCTGAAACGCCGGCAGGTTGTCTTGGAACAGTTGGTGGCACAGCGTACACACGAACTGGAAGTGCAGAATCACAGCCTGGAGGTCATGGCACATCATGTGGAAGAAATGGCCGAGGAAAAAATCCGTTTCTTTACGCACATTACCCATGAGTTCCGTACGCCGGTCACGCTCATCCACGGCCCTATTGAGCAGGCTTTGTCGCTCACTTCCGATGAGGAGGTGAAAGAGCAGCTGCAAATCGCCGAACGGAATGTGGAGGATTTACTTTCTTTGGTGAATGAACTGATGGATTTCCGGAAACTCGATACGGAAAAGGTGAAGTTGAATGTGCATCCGTTCGACTTGGTGGCCATGATAGAAGATTTGCTGCTGCCTTTCATTGCTTTTGTGAAAGACCGCCATATTACCTTGCAGACTTACTATCACTTGCAGGGACTTTCTGTCAGTGCCGACCCTCAGTATCTTCACCGGGTATTGACGAATCTTCTGGCCAATGCGGTGAAGTTTACGCCCGACGGCGGAACCATCCGCCTGTATGCGGCCCGACTGGTGGACGAGGAAGGGAAAGTTCAGCTTTATCTGTCCGTGTCCGATACTGGGTGTGGTATTCCGGAAAAAGACCTTCCTCAGATTTTCGACAGCTTTTTCCAGGCACAAAACAAAGTGGTCTATCCGGTATTCGGCCAGAGTGGGACGGGCATCGGCTTGAACGTATGCAAGCGTATTGTTGCCCTTCATGGTGGAGTGATTTATGCCCGTAACAATCGTGCCGGAGGCTCTTCTTTCCGTATTCAGCTGCCTATGAAGGACATGCCGGCAGATGAACTATCCGCTTCAGCAACGGAGGCTGCCGATAAAAATGCTTCTTCGGCTGAGGCTGTTTCGTCGGCACAGGCTACCGTATTGATTGTGGACGACAACCGCGATATGCGTCGTTACATCCGTTCGCTTCTGAAGAAAGACTATAAGCTGCTGGAAGCCGAAAATGGAGTGAAGGCCTTGGAGGTGATAAAGAAACATTCCGTAGACTTGATTATCAGCGACCTGCTCATGCCAGAGATGGACGGACTGGAGTTGTCGAAGCGGGTGAAGGAAAACCTGGAAACCAGTCACATTCCTTTCCTGATTCTGACAGCTGTCCGTTCGGAAGAGAATGAAAAGATTTGTTACTCGGTAGGGGTGGATGAATATTTGTGCAAGCCTTTCGATGCGGAGGTGCTCAAGTATCGTATCCGTAACATTCTAGCTTTGCGTCGGGGGTATCGGGAAAGATTCTCCAAACCCGCTGCACTGGCAGATGTGAGTGAGTTGGGATTGATTGAAGACTCCAGAGACAAGACTTTCATGGACAAAGCGATGGAGTTGATGAAGCAGCATTATGCCGATTCTGAGTATGGATTGGATGCGTTTATCCGCGATATGGGATATAGCAAGACGTTGGTGAACCAGAAGATGCAGAATCTGGCCGGGATGCCGATTGGGCAGTTCATGAAGAATTTCCGTTTGGATATGGGATATCAGTTGCTGGAACAAGGCAAAGGAGAGTCCAATGTATCGGAGGTAGCTTATGCGGTAGGCTTCAATGATCCAAAGTATTTCACGAAATGTTTCAAGCAGCGTTTCGGTTGCCTGCCAAGTTCTATTGGACATTCCTAAATTTGAAAAAAAACCGGAACCCGCAAGGAAATTGCGCGGTTCCGGCCTAAAAAAAGAAATTTAGAAATGTACCGTTTCACAACGGGTGGGTTTATGAGCACTAAGCTAGTGTCATTTTTGTATGATTCTGGCTGCATTTTCCAGGTGTACGTCTTCTGCGGCATAGTCGGGCCGTGTGTCTCCCCAGTTTACCATGCAGTCTTCCATCTGAATGTCAGAGGCCGTATGGATGAAGAATCCGTAGGTCTTACCTTTCAGGAAACCTTCTCCATCGCACGGACGTTTGTCGTAGATTCCTCCTTCGAAGGTAGTCCGCTTGTGGAGGTTCACTTCTACCTGGTCGAAGTAAATCCGGTTGATTTTGTCGGGGGTATCGCCACCCACAAAGACTCCGTTTTCACTCGTACACTTGATGTTGTGGAAATAAATGCGGCTTACTTCCCCACAGGCACCTTTCACGGCTCCTTTCGGGAAACGCCATCCCGCATCTTTATGGTTGCCTACAGCCCGCGGATAAGAGGTGACATAAATGGGTTCAGCCTTCCCCCACCATACGTCGGAGAAGAAACGGCAATCGACAATCATGTTCGAGAAGATTACGTTGGTTACCGTACCTTCGTCACGGTTCTGTATGCCGATTCCCCGGTTGCTGTCCTTGATGATGCAGTTGGTGAACAAAACGTTGTTGATTTTGTCCATGTTCTCCGAACCGATCTTTACGGCGCAGGAACGTGAAGTCATGGTGCAGTTGGTCACTACCACATCCTCGCAGCTTCCATACTCCTCAAACTCTCTTCGGTTTTTCAGACAGATGCAGTCATCGCCCGATTCAATGAAACAGTTGGAGATGCGCACATCCTTGGAATGGTCTACGTCGATGCCGTCGCCGTTCCGGATTTTGAGGTTGTTGAGGATACTGATGCCGTCAATCATGACGTTGCGGCAGCCTATCAGATGGACTGTCCAGTAGGCACTGTTGCAGATGTTCACATCGCGTATCACCAACTTCTCGATATTGGTCAGGGTGAGCACATGCGGACGCGGGTCAAAGTCCGTGACCGGCTTCAGTTCGTAAGAATCGTCCAGTTCCTTTCCCATGAAGGCTACTCCGTTGCCGTCGATACTTCCCGTACCAGTGATGGACACGTTTTTCAGGTCTTTTCCGCTGATCCACATCATTCCCTCTCCGCGGTTGGCACCGAAGGCACTTTCGGTATAGATGCTTTCATCCGGATTCGCCAGCAGCCGGGAATTGGGGGCCAGCTGTAACTCTACGTAAGAAGCCAGTTTGAACGGTCCGCAAAGGAAGGTATGTCCCGAAGGTACGAGAACCGTACCGCCTCCGGCTTCCGAACAGGCATTAATAGCTTTCTGGATAGCTGAGGCATCATCCGTTTCCCCGTCACCGGTAGCCCCGTAGTCCATAATGTTGTAAATCCCCGTTTGTGGCGAGTGGCATGCTCCGAGAAGGAAGATGCTGAGTAGTGCAAGTAGAATATTTTTTGTTTTCATAATATAATATGGGATTTATGTTTTTATTCAGAATTTTTCAATCAGTGAAGGGGGACAGTCTTCCGGAGCACTGCCCCATGTCTTATTGGGCATATTTCCCATGACAAATACCATTTCGCCTCCTTCCGTAATATCTTTATGCGTAATGTAGTTTCGGGTATAAGGTTTCCCGTTCAAGGTTACTTGTTGTATGTAAATGTTCTCCTTGGAAGTGTTTTCAGCTTGCAGGGTAAAAGTCTTGCCGTTTTCCAAGTGTAGTGTAGCCTTGGAGAAAGACGGACTGGCCAGTACATAATAGGGGGAGCCCGGGCAAACCGGATAGAAGCCTAAAGAGGCAAAAATATACCAGGCCGACATCTGTCCCGCATCGTCGTTGCCCGACAAGCCTCCGGGGGCATTCAGGTATTCCGTTGCCATGATGTGACGTACGGCCTGCTGGGTTTTCCATGGCTGCCCTGCATAGTTGAATATAAAGGCCACCTGATGGCAGGGTTCGTTGCCGTGCCAGTATCTTTGTGCGCTGAACATGGAGTCCAGTTTCTCCACATAGTGCTGACGTCCGCCCATACATTCCATCAGTCCATACGGGTCTTGTGGCGCGTACCAGGTATAATGGCAGGGTGCCCCTTCGGTGATGAACTTGGCAAACTGGAAGGCGTTCGCTTCTTTCAGGAAGGTGCCGTCGGCATGCCGTCCCTGTGCATATCCTGTAGCAGGGTCGATGACGTTACGGTAGTTCAGAGCACGGGCGGCCAATAATTTGTAATCCTCATCTTTTTGAAGCAGTTTGGCTACTTGGGAAAGGACAAAATCATCGTAAGCATATTCCAAAGTACGCGACACCTGTTCTTTGGTGTGGAAGGCATCGGGTACACTGTCCTCCAGCGGAATGTAGCCGTATTTCAGGTACGACTGTAAGGCCCGGCGTCCCATCCCGTTCCGGTAATCTGCTTCCTGGACGGGCAATTCGAACGCATTCTGCCGCATGGCCTTGTAAGCCGTTTCGATGTCAAAGTTGCGGATGCCTTTCACGTAAGCATCTCCTATGGCTGCTATGCAATGGTCGCCAATCATGGCTGCCGTATAGCTGTTCCAGCACGGGAAGATGGGCAACCAGCCACCCTGTTCATATTTGTGGACGAGTGACTGCATCATCTGTCCTCCTCGTGTGGGGTATAATAGGTTGATGAGCGGATGCAAGGCACGGTAGGTATCCCACATGCTGAAGTCATCATAATAGGTTTCGTTTTGGGCTAGCTGGAGAATGGAATCTTTCTGTGCAAAAGCCGGGTATCTTCCATCCACGTCGTTGAATGTGCGGGGAAGGAAAGAAGCCCGATAAAAGGCTCCATAGAATTTCTCCTTGGCTTCCTGGTCAGGTGTTTCTACTTTGATGGCCGAGAGATGCTTTTCCCAGATTGCGGTAAGTTCCTTCCGCGTCTGGTCGAAATTCCAGTGCGGAATTTCCTGTTGCAGATTTTGTTCGGCTCCTTTTCTATCGGTGAAGGAAGAAGCCACTTTGACTAATACTTGTTCATGGCTTTTTACGTGAAAGCCTATATAGATTCCGATATTTTTTTCATGACCGATTTTGGTCTGTCCAGGGAACAGACTGTCTTCCCGGAAAGTTCCGAAGTCGCAGAGGTCTTTCTGGTAGTCTATAATAAAATGTCCGCTGTATCCGGCGGGTTCTCCCCAGCCTTGATAAATGCGATGTACGGGATTGTAGCCGTAAATACGTTTCTGAAGGGTATCAATTTCGATATATCCTTCTCCTTCGTCACTGTTAGGATTGACGATGAGATAAGCCTTTCCTTCCTTCTGGTAGGAAAAGCGGAAAATGGCTGACCGCGAGCGGCCTGTCATTTCAGCCTGAAGATGTTCATCAGGTAAAGTTACAGAATAATAAGCTGGAGTAGCAGTTTCCTGCTCGTGTGAGAATCGGGTGGCTCTTTTTTCCGGCAGGCATCGTAAGGAATCGAAGGAAGCCGTCAAGGTCATGGAACCATAATCTTGTGTACATCCTCCCACAATCCAATGGGAATTGCGGAATCCTTGAAACAAGGAATCACGATAATAATATGGTGCGATGCATTTCAGTTCGGTGTCTTGTGTCTGTGGGGTCCAGAAATTCATGCCGTTGGGTTCCAGTACGGCAGGTAAGGTTTGTCCGTATTCTTCGGTATGTTTACCAAACATCCCTGCAGTGTGGGTCGTGCTGGCTGCAGTACCCACTCTTGTGTCAATGTATGATAATAAGTTTCCGTGGGAATGTTCCCCCGCACACGAAATCATCAATGGAACCATCGTTCCATAAGTCAGTGATTTGAGTAATGTAGTGAGATGTGTTTTCATAAATCTTAAATCTACGTGATTGCTATGTGTATTCCCCACAAAAATAAGAAATTGTCATTATGATGCTTCGCAGGTTTAAGACTATTCAACTCATAATCTGTATCTTCTATTATAGAATTAACCTTTGAAAACTTTATAGAGAAAAAAGAATTACAAATATCGGTGAGGGAAGTCCCTCACCGATATTTTATATAAAGAGATTAATAACCCGGGTTCTGTTTCCAGTTCGCATTTGCATTCAGCACGTCACGAGCCAGCGGTAACAAACGATATTGCGGGTTAGCTGCATCGGGATTGTAGTCGTATTTGAAGCCCCAGTCTCGTTCGAAATCACCGAAACGAATCAGGTCGTTACGACGCCAGTGTTCATCCAGGAATTCACGTCCACGCTCGTCTAAGATTTCCTGAAGATCTGGATCATGATCCAATAAAGGAGCGTGTACATATTCACGAATCTGATTGAATAGACTCATAGGAGTTTCATTTAATGTAGCAGTACCTCCACGGACAATTGCCTCACATTTCATCAGGATTATGTCTGCATAGCGGAAGATAGGTACATCGTTGTCCTGGTTACGGCTATATACGTTGTAGTCGTTGATGTCCGGGAAGAACTTGATGGAGCGGTAGCCCTGTGTCCACCCGGTCAAAGTTGCACCACAGTTGAGGTCTGCATCCGGTACACGCTGAACAATGACCCCATCTTTTTCGTAAGTACCGGTAGCTAAAGAGATGGATTTGCTAAAGGTGACCAAGTCTCCTTTATAGGTGTTACGTACACCGGTTGGCATACCTGTAGCATTATCATATTGATATACATCGAAAGATGTTTTATTAATATCTTCTCCCGTACTTCCAGCAATTACACTATTACGATCATCTCCTGGTAAGCAGAAAAGTTCTACAAATTCCGGGGTAAGGGTCATGTTTCCACCCACGGAGTTGGTCATTTCTATACTATAAAAACCATTGTCATTCTGTCCACGGCGCCAAGTGCGGAAACGGGCATAAGTCATACCTTGTGCGGTAACTGCATCATACGGCATGGCGTAGATAAAGTCTTTAATCTGTGGACCATTCGTATACATGAACTTTGTCTTATAGTCATCGGTCAGGTCGAAAAGATGTGACTCGATGACACGGTCGCAGGCTGCGATACAGTCTTTCAGTTTGCCATTATTTGCATTGGGATCCCAGCTTGCACTAGTTACATCTTGAGTATATACATTCCAATTAATGTATAGCTTGGCAAGTAATGCGTCTACCATCCAGCAGGTCGGTGTTCCGTAGGTTGCTGCGGAAACTTCACTCGGACAATCGTCACGTACGGCCAGCAGTTCTGATTCAATCCACTTAGCTACTTCTGCACGTGGAGAGCGTTCAATGGCTGAATTGTTATCCAATACCTTGTAGTCAATGATAGGAGTATCTCCCCAGTTGTCCATCAGTAGGAAGGTATAGAACGCACGCACAGCTCGTAAAGGGGCAGTATAGCGAACCTGGTCTTCACCTTCTCCCAGATCCATCAGTAACTGGTTACAGTTTACGATACCTGCCTGAATGTCGTTGTAGACCGCCAGCTGGCTGTTGCTGGCATCCGCATTAACCATGTGGAGGGAGATGTTGGACATATCGCGTCCGTTCAGGTAGTCGGTATCGAAACTGACTGCTGTATATTCATCCGAGTTGCAGGATACGAGCTCATCGTAGCGACGTCCCAAGGCACCGCGAAAAGCGTAATAAACATTGTTCATACGTGCGCTTAATGCAATCTCTGATTCAGGATATTCGGTGTACTGTGATTTGATGTCCACATCCAAGTCTGTACAGCCGACTGATGTAAGTGCCAATAAAGCGGCAGAAATAAAATCTCTTGTTTTCATATTTTTATATCTCCTGTTTTTAAGGTTAGAAGTTTACATTTACACCTACCATGAATGTACGTGTACGTGGATATTGAGTTTGACGCCAGTCTACGCCCGGAGTCAGGCCGCCCAGATAGACCTCCGGATCCAGACCTTTGTAACCGGTGATGGTAAATACGTTGTTGCAGGTAGCGTAAATGCGCAGGTTGTTCACCCAGTTGCCCAGCCTACCAAAGTTGTAACCCAGCGTCAGTGTAGCCAGACGGAAGTAGGAACCGTTTTCCAGATAGCGGTCGGAAGGACGATGTGCGTTGGAATCAGCGAATCGCTGTTCAGTGGCTACTTCGCTCAGCACATTTTTTCCAGCAGCAACCAGGCCTACGTTATTGTAATAGTTACGGGTAGCATTGTAAATCTTGTTTCCGACTACTCCTTGGAAGAAGGCGGTGAGAGTCCAGTTCTTCCATGTAAAGTCGTTGTTCCATCCGTAAGTTAGTTTCGGCTGTGCGCTGCCTGTCTTGCGGCGGTCTTCATCTGTCGGGGCATCGGTTGTCCCTATCAGGTTTCCGTCTGTATCATAGTTATTAAATACGGATACTCCGTTTTCATTGTATCCGGCCCATTCGTAGGTGTAGAATTGTCCGATGGGTGAACCTTCCATGATACGTTGTACTTCTTCGCCTGGGAATCCACCTACGTCAGGGTCAGCCATGTTGAAGTATGCAACTGAATAGGATGCGTTAGTCAGTTTGTCTACCATGTTTTTATTATGTGACAGATTCAATGTCGTGCTCCATGTAAAGTTATGAGTCTGTACTGGTATTGCATTAATAGTCAATTCAATACCCTTGTTGCTGATACTACCTACATTGGCTGTCATGGTACCATAAGGATAACGGTTGGTAGAAACCTGATAATCATAAATCAAATCTTTAGTACGCTTGTCGTAATATTCGATGGTACCACTTAGACGGTTATGGAGGAAACCGAAGTCAATACCAATGTTAAACATGCTGGTACTTTCCCATTTCAGGTCCGGGTTGGCGTTACGGGTAGCTCCCAGTGTTCTGTAGTCGGATGTACTGCCGTCTGGATTTACATAGGTGAACCATCCGGTAGCACCATACAACGGGTGTGCGATAAAGGCATCGAATCCCAGGGAGTTACCGCTGACACCGTAGCCAACTCTCAGTTTCAAGTCATCAAATACGTGCTGGTTCTTCATGAAATTCTCTTCCGTGATGCGCCATGCGGCTGATACAGACGGGAAGGTAGCCCAGCGGTTGTTTTCACCGAAAGCGGAAGAACCGTCCCGACGGACAGTAGCCTGCAACAGATATCTGCTCTTGTAGCTGTAGTTCACACGTCCGTAGAAGGAAATCATTCGCAAAGTAGAAAGGGGATTGCTGATGATATCGCTGATATCCATGTTGTTGGCCATACCCATGTTGTGGTAGGTCAAGTCATCGTTGTAGAAATTGTAAGTCCTCAGTCCGAAACCGTCGTTGTTGTCAGCCTGTTCCCAAGAGTAACCCAGCATGATACCTACCTTATGAGCATCGGCAAAAGTATGGTTCCAGTTCAGATAGGTTTCCATTTGTTTGCGGATGTTTTCTGTGGTACTGCGGTCTGCTTGACCGTGTTTGGAAACAACGGAGGGCAGCTGGGTCTGTGACGTATTGTAGATGTTATAAATGTACTGCTGGTTCTGATAAGAGAGATTCAAGTTCCAATCCAGGCCATCAATAATGTGTAGGGTAGCCTGTGCTGTACCTTGCAGCAATTTTTCCTTCGTATCGTAACGGTCCTCATTAATCATGGACAGCGGGTTGTAGTTTTGGGAAATATTTAAGTTACGATACCATGTGCCGTCTGCATTTTTCGTCGGAACCAATGGGTTGTAATAATACATAGCATCCAGTACGCTACGTCCCTGTATGTCAGTCGGACCAGTAGAACTGTTGCGTATGCTAGCATTCAGGCTGAGGGCTAGTTCTAGACGGTTATTTAGGGCCTTTGTCTGCACGAAGGTACGTGCGTTCAGACGGTCCATACTGGTGCCTCTTACTACACCTTCACGATCTTGGAAGTTCAATGAGGCACTGTAATTAGTCTTTTCATTACCACCATTGATAGATACATTATGATTGTGGCTGAAACCAGTACGCAATACTTCGTCCTGCCAGTTGGTGTGAGCTGGATTGTTTACGTCATAGTAGTCTTTTAGCTGGACAATGTTATTTGCTTCGGCATAGTCTAAAAGTTCGTCTGCTGTCATCATGTCCAGGGTTTTCAGGGTGCGGTCCCAAGCCACATAGCCGCTGTAGCTTACACTAGTACGTCCGTCCTTCTTACCTTTTTTAGTAGTAATGATAATTACACCGTTGGCGGCTTTAGAACCGTAGATGGCAGTGGCAGAAGCATCACGCAGCACGTCGATGCTTTCGATGTCTTCCGGGGCTACTAGAGAAATGCTGACACCCGGCACACCGTCCACTACATAATAGGGTTCCATAGCTTCGCCGGTACGCAAGGAAGACGCACCACGCAAAGAAATAGAAGCTGAACCGTTCGGGTCACTGGTATTGGCGATTGTCAACCCCGGAACTTTACCTTGCAGCATTTGGGCTGGAGTTGTAACGACACCCACATTCAAGTCTTCAGCTTTTACCGTAGTGATGGAGCTGGTCACATCTTTGCGCTGCATGCTACCGTAGCCGATAACTACCACTTCATCCAAAGTTTCCGTATCTTCCAAAAGTGTTACGTTTATTTTGGCACCTTTTACTACATTTTCTTGTGTCAGGAAACCAATATAAGAGAATACAAGTGTTTTACCTTTCTCTGTCCGAAGAGAGTAATTACCATCCAGGTCGGTAACCGTGCCGTTGGTGGTACCTTTTTCCACAACGTTTACACCAATCAGGGGTTCGCCTGATTTACTCTGTACACGTCCTGTAACTGTGAGTTGCGCGAATGCCCATGAGACATTCATCAGAAAAAGAGCCATAAATAAAACGAATGGCCTTAGTCTTGCATTTTTCATTTGTACTTTACACATAAACTTAGATTTTTAAAAGGTTAGTTTTCAAAATCATATCTTGATATAGATTTTTTTTCGATGTAGGATATAGCCTGTGATGCACATGAGGGAACAGAAAAGCAACGCATAGATGAGGGAAGCGAAATATGGGTCCGTGAATACGACCAGAATGCCTTCGTAAATTGCTTTTCGAATGCCCCATTGAGAAAAGGCAATGGCTACCACTTCACTGAGTACGTAAAGGAAGAGCGGATTCATGCCGAAAACCAGGAAGAAAGTCCAGCCTTTGTTCACTTCCTTTACGTCGATTACATACATGAGCAAGGCAAGCAGCAAGGAGCCCCATCCACAGGTTACGAAAACAAAGCTTGTAGACCAGATTCGTTTGTTGAGAGGCATCCAGATGGAAAGGATATAACCGACTGCCAGCATCATCGCTGCCACTGTGATGAGTTTGACAACCCGTTGGCTTACGGGAATCTTTTCCAATAACAGCTTGCCGCACAAAAAGCCGATGAGGGTGTGGGCTACTGCGGATAAGGTGGCCATCAGTCCTTCCGGATCGATCGGACTCTTTTTATAAAGATGGGCTTCCCCGAAAATGCTTCTGTCGACAACGGCCAAGATGTTGGTGTCGTCGCAGGCATAGCCGTTCCCCACCAGCAGGAGAATGGAATAGACTACCAGCAAACCACCCGCAATCCAAGGAAGGTATTTGTGGCGGATGTAGATGACCATCAGCGACACAATGCCGTAGCACAAACCGATGCGTTGCAGTACACCGGGGATGCGAAGCGTGTCTATCGGGAAAAATTCTCCTTTGCAGGCATAGCCGAACCATTCGATGCCGAGTCCGATGAGAATGATAAGGAAAGTCCGCCGGAAAATCTTTTTGACGACCTCGTGCGAGGACCTGAAGTCGAATTTCCGAAGAGAAATGTAAGTGGAAATACCTACCATGAACAGGAAGAACGGGAAGACCAGGTCACACGGAGTCAGGCCATTCCATACGGAGTGGCGCAACGGGGCATACGAAATGGAGCCTCCGGCATTGTTTACCAGAATCATGCCGCATACCGTAATGCCGCGTAATACATCGAGTGACAAGAGTCGTTTCATGGTGTTTTTCTGTTTTAAGGTTACTTCCCGATTCTTTATTTATCTTTAAATACCTCGTTGAAAACTTCTTTCGCTACACTGATGCAATCACCTTCTCCTTTTGCCGGATACGGGTTGTGAGCCACTGTCCACGGTTCCTCCATGGCATAATAATCCAGCTCTACCATCGGTTTTCCGTCCAATACATCCTGAAGTGTCTGCCAGTAGGCTGCCCAGCGTTTGTAGTAGAAATCCTTCAGTATCCCGTTCCATTCTTTGTGGGCATAGTCGCGGAGACCTCCGTCGTTGGCACATACACGGTCGCCCCAGGTGGTGATTTGTACGCGGGCGTTCCATTCGTACAGGTCTTTTTCTTCCGGTGTGGTTCCGAGGTTACGGGCCTGCTCAATCCAGCGTCCTACGCGGAATTCGCTTCTTGTAGCCAGCAGACGGTCCTGCGCCAGCAGGATATTCAGGAATTCCTGAGAGTGAGCCGCGAAACTTTTCTTGTCGAAGCTCTTGAAGTCGGCTACCGTCTGGTTGTAGACGATGCGTCCTCTGTCGGACAAGGACTGGCGGACGATGTCTACCAGGTCATATTCGAAGTTGTTGTTGCCTTTGTATTTGTCGGCCACTTCCAGCATCAGGCGGGCAGCGTCTTCCGTGGTAGTCGGGTCATAATAGTTTTCCATTTTTGACCAGCTGGAAGCTTGGAAGTTGTTCAGGCTCGGACGGCCGCAGAAGATGGATTCGTGAGTACCCTGCTGGTTGTTGCCGAACGGGCAGTTATAGATGCCGTTTGCCAGGATGTCCCATGCTTTGGCCACCGTTTCATCGTACGTGCCGTAGCGGGCCTTGATGTAGCCTTTCAGCCATTCTTCCTTGGTGAATTTCTCCGGGCGCCAGGGAAGTTCGCACATCAGTTCGAACATCACCGGATTGTTTTCACTGCCTTCCATGGTCAGGCCGATACCTTTGAGGTGGGCCGCCAGCGGATTGTTTTTGGTAAGATAGAAATTGTTCAGCAGCTGGTCCATACGTCCGTGCAAGCCTATGTTGCCTCCGAAGTTTTCTAGCATACAGAACAGCCAGTCGTGCTGTTCATAACCTTTTTCACGTTTCCAGATGGAAGGGATACCCCACATCGGGCGGCATTCGCTGAACAAATCCAGAATCAGGATGTCGCCGTTGTTCAGGTTCTTGATCATTTCCGGACGCGGATTTTCTGTCCATCCCTGAATGACCCATGTGGCCTTCGGATTGACTGCCTTCATGGCGTGAAGCACGGCTTTTCCGGCAGCATCGAAATCTACGCTTCCTGCATCTTCAAGTTCATGGAACGGGTCCATGGAGTAGTAGTTGGCTTTGCCGAACAGTTTTTCCTGTTCCTTATAGTATAATGCGGCAATTTCCTTGAAGCGGGAGTCGGTGGGCAGCAAGAACGCCGGGCGGGTAAATCCGTTCCATAACTTCGGTTCTGTCACGTTCAGTCCCAGTTTTTGGTTGGCATCGTGGGGAACCATTCCGGAATAACCGGGGAATACCGGTTCGATGCCGTACTCACGCATGCGTTTCAGAATTTTTTTCTGCAAGGCTTCCTGCTGTGTATACCAGCTGTCCGGATTGGGACCGCCCCATCCTTCCAGGTTGTTCATGGCCCACCAGGCGAGGAAGGCCGGCCCTGCGATGAACTTGTTGATTTCTTCTTTCGTATAACCTAATTTGGCCAGCATGTTCTTCCACACACATTCCTGACCTACGGCTGCCAGCGGAAGGTTGATGCCGTGCAAAGCCATCCAGTCGATTTCCTTTTCCCAACGGTTCCAGTCCCAGAATGCCATGGTATAAGAGTAGGTGCAGTAGTTGAAATCGTATCTCAGTGAGAGGTTGGTTTCCTTACGGAGCGGTGTGTCTACTTTCGGCAGACTTTCCGGCAGCTGGGCAGTCATCCCGTTCCACGACAGATGGATACCTGCGTAATATTTCAGGTACCAGTTGAGTCCGGTGGCAATGTTCACGTAATTGTTTCCCCGGATGACGACCTTGTTGCCTTTCTGGTCAAGCTCGAAAAAGTCGTTTCCACCTTTTTGCAATTGTATGATAAACTTGTGGGATGCTCCCGGACAGATTCTTTCCAAAAGTCCGTCAACAGGATTACTCCATAGACTGAATGGTATGCAAAGACATGCTAAAAGGAAAAGTAGAAGTCGTTTGATTTTCATAATATTCATTTTTAAGTGTTACAAAATTCATATTTTATACGTAATATAAGGGGGAAAATAGTCAAGAAAAGGGGGAAAATAGTACAATGTGAGGGGGAGGGCCTGAAATTGACCTATGTCAAGACACTCTCTGAGGCAAATATCGTATTTTTGCAATGTTTTTAGAGAGTTAACACGTGGAACAGACAATTCAACAGACGAACATCCGGAAGGGCTTGACGAAGCTTGTGATTCCTATCTTCATTGAGACTTTATTGATTATGATGCTGGGGGCAGTAGACACCATCATGCTGAGCCAGTACTCCGACGAGAGTGTGGCAGCGGTAGGTGTGGTGAACCAGATTGTGATGTTTGCTTTCCTCATTTTCGAGGTCATCAATATCGGTACGTCGGTGCTATGTTCACAGTATCTGGGTGCCGGATTGAAGAACAAGATGGTGCAGGTGGTAGGGGTGTCTCTGTTGCTGAATCTGGTGGTGGGTATTCTGGTCAGTGCCATTCTGCATTATGGGGCTACTACCTTGCTGGGCTGGATGGGACTGCGTCCGGAACTGTTGAAGTACGGTATTGGTTACATGGAGATTGTGGGAGCCTTTGCCTTCTTTCAGGCTATTTCGCTGACCATCTCCGCTTCGCTCCGTAGTGCGAACAAGGCCATCTATCCCATGCTGGTCACCGTGCTGGTCAATGTGATGAACATCATCGGAAACTATTCCCTGATTTTCGGTAAGTTCGGTCTTCCTGCCATGGGAGCGGAAGGAGCGGCTATTTCTACCTCCATTGCCCGAGGCGTCAGCATGATTGTGTTGTTTGTCATCCTGTTCAAGAAACATATTCCTTCTTTCCCGCTGGCCCTGTTCCGTCCTTTCCCGTGGAAAGAGTTGAAAAATCTGTTGAAGGTGGGATTACCTTCGGCGGGCGAGAACATGTCGTACAGCTTCTCGCAGGTGGTGATTACTTATCTGATTAATATTCTGGGAAACGATTCGCTGGCCACCCGTACCTATACGGTGAATACCACCATGTTTGTCTACCTGTTTGCCATCGCTATGGCACAGGGTGGGGCCATCAGTATCGGACATCTGGTGGGACAGAAGAAAATTCGCGCGGCCTATCTGTTAGGAAAATACGTGATGCGCCTGTCCATTCTGGTGTCCTTGGGGCTTTCGTGCATCTGGGCCATCTTCGGCCATACCATTTTCAGCCTGCTTACCGATAACGAGCACATCATCCGCTTGGGTGTGACCATTCTGATTGTCGATGTCATTGTGGAGATTGGACGTGCCGTAAATATCTATGCCACGAATGCCCTCCGTTCGGCTGGTGATGTGAATTTCCCGTTCTATGTCGGCCTGATTGTGCAGTGGACGGTCTCTGTTGGACTCAGCTATCTGTTCGGTATTCATTTGGGCTGGGGACTGGTCGGTATGTGGTGTGCTTTCCTGCTCGACGAGAATATCCGTGCCTTTATCTTTGTGAAACGATGGAACAGCCTGAAATGGGCGAAAAAAGGTTTTGTGAAGTAAAAGCTACATGTCCGATTGAATCAGGCAGAAATAGAACAGAATGATGCAGATGATGTCGATGGTAAGTGCGATGACCGACCAGCGCAGGAACCGCTTGTTCTTTTTAACAGCTCCGTACACAATACCCAGGATGGCGGAAAGAAAGACGCCCGCCACGATTCCGAACAAGCCTTGTATGGCTATACCCAGCAATACCAGGATACCCATGGTGATAAGAATGTTGTTTTTCATGTCGATTCAGGTTGAGTGAGAAAAGAGGGAGCACGAAGCCCCCTGTAGAATTTGTTTACAAACTGGCCTTGATGGCACGAATGATGGCCGACGTGAAACCGTCGTGTTCCAGCGAGTTGATGCCTTTGATGGTGATGCCCCCCGGAGTGGTTACCTTTTCTATTTCAGTAGCCGGATGTGCGTGCTCATTGTTCAGCAGCAGTTGGGCGGCTCCCTCCAGTGTCTGTGCCAGCATGGTCTGCGCGTCGTGGGGCTTGATGCCCAGTTCCACTCCAGCCTGCATGGCAGCCTGCACGTATTTCAGTACGTAGGCAATGCCACAGGAAGTCAGTGAGGTGGCAGCCGCAAACAGCTTTTCGTCAATCAGCATGGAACGCCCCATCTCGTTGAACAAGGCAGTCATGCCTGCCACCTGTTCTTCCGAAGCATTGCGTGCGGCAATCAGGGTCATGCTGGCTCCTTCCGAGATGGCCGTGTTCGGGATGACGCGGAAAATCGGCATTTCCGGGTCCACGAAGTGGGCCAGGTCTTCAATCGTCAGTCCGGCAGCTACGGATACCAGTGCCTGGGGTTGCCTCAGTCTCAAGGGTTTCAGCACTTCTTCCACCTTCCAGGGTTTTACAGCTACGATGACGATGTCGGCATCTTCGGCCGCTTCCTTGTTGGAATGAGTTACGTGGATGGCGGGAAATTCCGCTTTCAGCGCTTCCAGTTTTCCGGCACTGGGATTGGATACCGCTATCTGTTGTGCCTGAATATAATGTCCGTTGGCCAGACCACGGGCAATGGCACCTCCCATGTTTCCGGCTCCGATGATTGCTACTTTCATATTTTTCAAGTTTGAGTTGTTTATCTGCAAAGTTATAATTAAAAATGGGAGTCTGGCTATATAATGGTATTTATTTTGGCTGTTCGCGAGGGGGAGCGTAGCCATTTCTTTGTCCAGTAGGGAAAACTTTAGTGAAAAGTATGGTCATTATCTCATGAGAAGCTTTAACTTTGTCAGACTATCCCGAAAGCGGGTGCTTGCTTTTGCGGATGCATATTGAGATTGAAAACCTGAATGAATCTATCATGAAAACAAAGAAATGGATGGTAAGTGCCTGCCTGTTGCTGATGCAGGCAGGTGCATGGGGCAAGATTACGTTGCCTGACATTGTGAGTGACAATATGGTATTGCAGCAGCAGACCGAGGCTTGTTTGTGGGGAAAGGCGAATGCCAATGCCGAAGTAACCATCCGCCCGTCGTGGAACCGGGAAGTATATAAGGTAACCGCGGATGCGGAGGGAAAATGGGTGGCTAAAATCCAGACACCGACGGCCAGTTACCAGACCTATACGATTTCCATTTCCGATGGAGAGGAAGTGAAACTGAACAATGTGCTGGTGGGAGAAGTATGGTTCTGTTCGGGACAGTCGAACATGGAGATGCCTCTCCGTGGATTTTGGAATTGTCCGATCGCAGGAGCCAATGAAACCATTGCCACTGCCTCGAAGTGGAAAGGCATTCGGGTAGCTACTGTCGAAAAGAACGGACAATTGCAACCCGTTGAAGAGTGTAAGGGAAACTGGAAGGTGAGCAATCCGGAAAATGCGCCTGCCTTCAGTGCTACGGCTTTTAATTTTGCCATGATGATGAACCAGGTGCTGGATATTCCGGTGGGCATTATCAATTGCAGCTGGGGAGGTTCCATGGTGGAAGGCTGGTTGCCCCGTGAAATCGTGGCGCAGTACCCCGATATTGATTTGAAGAAGGATATCCGTAAGGAAGACGGACATGACTGGTGGCATTACCTGAGTCCGACGTTGATGTATAACGGTATGCTCAAGCCGTTGCAGAATTATACGATTAAAGGTTTCCTGTGGTATCAGGGTGAATCGAATGTCGGAAAGCACAAGACGTATGCTGAACGCATGAAAACCATGGTAGAACTCTGGCGCAAGGAATGGGGACTGGGAGAACTTCCGTTCTATTATGTGGAGATTGCTCCGTTCAATTCTACGGAGACCACAGGTTGTGCCTTGTTGCGTGAAGCACAGTTCAAGGCACAGGCGCTCATCTCGAACAGTGGCATGATTTCGACCAACGATTTGGTGGAACCTTATGAAATGAAAAATGTGCATCCGAAAAATAAGACCGATGTGGGAAAGCGTCTGGCTTATATGGCGCTGAGCAAGACGTATCATGTGCCGGGAATTGAGGCATACGGACCGGTGTATAAGTCGATGGAAGTGAAAGACGGAGCGGTAATTCTTTCATTTGACCATGCGGAGGAAGGATTTAACCGCTTGTCGGGGATGGAAGGTTTTGAAGTGGCTGGAAGCGACAAGGTGTTTTATCCGGCCAAAGCGGAAGTTTTCAATAACCTGCAGATAAAGGTGACCTGCGACAAAGTGGCACAGCCCGTAGCCGTGCGTTATTGTTTCCGTGACTTCCAGCCGGGTAACGTAGCCAATCTGCGTGAGCTTCCTTTGTATCCGTTCCGTACGGATGATTGGGAATAATTTGAAGGGACTTAAAACAAAAATCTCCTTATTCGTGTGGTTTCGGCAGAATAAGGAGATTTTTTTGTTTCTTATTTCATGACGTGTTGCAAACGGGTCAGGAAGTCATCGGCTTCCTGCATGCTCAGACAGAGCGGAGGAAGCAGACGAAGCACGTTGGTTCCACTGACTCCGGTAAATACTTTCTGTTCGAACAGGAGTTGCTTGCGGAGTTCCTTGATGGGCTCTTCAAATTCCAGTCCAATCATCAGACCACGTCCGCGTACTTCCTTGATGCCTTTGAACTTTTTCAGTTCTTCCAGCAGGTGGGTACCCACTTTAGCCGCATTCTCTACCAGATTCTCTTCCTTCATTACATCAAGTACGGCGACGGCGGCCGCACAAGCCAAGTGGTTGCCTCCGAAGGTGGTTCCCAGCTGTCCGTACACCGGGGTGAATTTAGGACTGATTAATACGGCGGCCATCGGGAAGCCGTTGCCGATACCTTTGGCTACGGTAATCATGTCCGGGCGGATACCGTTGTACTGGTGGGCGAAGAATTTACCACTTCGTCCGTAACCGGATTGGATTTCATCGAGAATCAATACTGTGTTGGTTTCGTCGCAGGCCTGGCGCATGGCTTTCATGAAATCGGTGTCGGGTACCTGAATACCGCCTACACCCTGAATGCCTTCGATGATTACTGCACAGACATCGCCCTTGGCCAGTTCGGCTTTCAAAGCTTCGGTATCGTTCAGCGGAAGGTAGGTGACATGACCGTTGTCATTGATAGGAGCAATGATTTTCGGGTTGTTGGTCACTTCTACCGCCAATGAAGTACGTCCGTGGAACGCTTTGGCGAAAGAGACGACACGGGTACGTCCGTTATAAAAAGAGGCCAGTTTCAAGGCATTTTCGTTGGCTTCTGCTCCGGAGTTAATCAGGAAAAGCTGGTAATCGTCGTAGCCGCTGATGGCTCCCAGACGGTCGGCTACTTCCTGCTGCAGTTTGTTGATGACGGAATTGGAATAGAATCCCAATGTGGCTACTTGTTTGCTGATGGCTTCCACGTAGTGAGGATGTGCGTGGCCGATGGAGATTACGGCATGGCCTCCGTAGAGGTCAAGGTATTCCTGGCCTTTGTCGTCCCATACGTGACAGCCTTTTCCCTTGACGATATTGACATCGAAGAGAGGATATACGTCGAATAATTTCATACTCATATTAAGATTAAGAATGAATAATTAACAGACGGAATCAACGGATTCTGTTTGGGCATTCATTTTTAATTATTCATTATTCATTATTCATTGATTTAGAACGCACTTGGCTTCAGTTTCAGTCCTACGGTTTCTTCCAGGTTGAACATCAGGTTCATGTTGTGTACTGCCTGACCGCTGGCTCCTTTCAGCAAGTTATCGATGCAGGAAACGATAAGCAGCTTGTCACCGTGCTTCTCCAGATGAATCAAACATTTGTTGGTGTTGACCACCTGCTTCAGGTCGATGTTCTTGTCCACGATGTGGGTGAAAGAATCTTCCGCATAGTATTCTTCGTACATCTTCACGATTTCTTCCAGTTCCACTTTCGTTTTCACTACGATGGTGGCGAAGATGCCGCGCGGGAAATCACCTCTATAAGGGATGAAGTCGATTTCAGAATGGAAGCTGTTCTGCAACTGTTTCAGCGACTGTTTGATTTCCGGTACATGCTGATGTGCGAACGGTTTGTAGATGCTGAGGTTGTTGTTGCGCCAGCTGAAGTGGCTGGTAGCTCCCGGTTTGACACCGGCTCCGGTACTTCCCGTAATGGCGTTGACCATGATGTCGTCGTTCAGCATCAGGTGTTTGGCCAGCGGCAACAGACCCAGCTGGATGCAAGTGGCAAAACAGCCCGGATTGGCCACGTGCTTGCTTTGGCAGATAGTCCGGCGGTTCAGTTCCGGCAGACCGTATACGAAGTCGTGGTCGTCCGACTTGATGCGGTAGTCCATGGAGAGGTCGATGATTTTCAAATCCTCTGGCACATTGTGGCTTTCCATGAACTTCTTTGTATCTCCGTGTGCCGTACAGAAGAACAGCACATCGATGGTATCGAGCGGAAGTTCATCGGTGAATACCAAGTCGGTTTCCCCATACAGTCCTTCGTGCACATCGGTAATCTTGTTGCCGGCATTGCTGGAACTGTTGATGAATTTGATTTCTACATCCGGGTGGTTGATGAGCAGGCGAATCAGTTCGCCTGCTGTATATCCTGCACCTCCTATAATTCCTACTTTAATCATATATTGGCCTCGTCTTTATGGTTTGCATAATACGCACGAAGCGGAGTGGAAAGCACTTTGATGAAACCTTTGGCATCTTCAGCCGTCCATCCTTTCTGCATTTCACCATATTCTCCGAACTTGTTCTTTACCAAGTCGTCTTTAGAGTCTACGCCCACGGTAGAGAAGCAGTACGGACGAAGTTCCAGAATGGCAGTTCCGTTCACGTTACGCTGTGATTCCTGCAGCATGGCTTCGATATCGCGCATCACAGGTTCCAGGTACTGGCTTTCATGCAGGAACATGCCATACCAGTTGGCTACCTGGTCTTTCCAGTACTGCTGCCATTTGCTCAAGGTATATTTTTCCAGGAATTTGTGGGCACCGATAATCAGCATCGGAGCGGCTGCTTCGAAACCTACACGTCCCTTGATACCGATGATAGTGTCGCCTACATGCATGTCACGTCCGATACCGTAAGCTGCACCGATTTCTTCCACTTTCTGGATAGCTTTGATTTTGTCGTCGAAGATGACACCGTTGACGGCATACAGCTCTCCTTTCTTGAATTCCAGTTTCAACAGTTCGCTGCCTTTCTTGCTCACCTGTTTCAGGTAAGCACTTTCCGGCAATCCCTGTGTAGAGTCCAGAATCTCGCCGCCGCAGATGGAAGTTCCCCAAATCCCCACGTTGTAAGAATATTTCAGTTTGGTGAAGTCAGCCTCAAATCCATGTTCTTTCAGGTAGTTGATTTCATAGTCACGGCTTAATGCCATATCACGTGTCAGAGTGATGATTTCCACACCCGGAGCCATTACCAGGAAGGTCATGTCGAAACGAACCTGATCGTTTCCGGCACCTGTAGAACCGTGTGCAATGGCGTGTGCACCGATTTCGTTGGCATAGCGGGCAATAGCCAGTGCTTGGAAGATTCGTTCAGAACTTACAGAGATAGGGTAGGTTCCGTTACGGAGTACGTTACCGAATATCATGTATTTCAGACTCTTTTCGTAGTATTCCTGGGTTACATCGATGGTGACATATTTCGTGGCTCCCAGTTTGTATGCATTTTCTTCGTTTTTCTTCAGCTGCTCGGGACTGAATCCGCCGGTGTTGGCACAAGCTGCATATACTTCATATCCTTTTTCTTTTGCCAGGTACATCACGGTGAAAGATGTATCCAATCCGCCGCTGAAAGCAACGACAACTTTTTTCTTTTCTTCCATGGTCTTTATTTTTTAGGGAGAAGTCTTCCGGAGTAGTTTGGGGAGAGGCTTCGTCGTCAGTTATTTTTGTATTTTAGAAATTGTTCACTTTGTCATCTGTGTGCAGGGCCGGGTCGTAGAGCATGGCGGTGCAGATACAGAACTTACGCTTCTTGGCCATCAGGATTTCGTGGTTGATGCAGCCTTCGCATCCCTTCCAGAATGATTCATCGTCTGTCAGTTCATTGAAGGTGACCGGCACATAGCCCAGTTCCGTGTTCATTTTCATCACGGCGGCTCCTGAAGTCAGACTGAAAATCTTGGCTTTCGGCCATCGCAGGCGGGCCAGGGTGAACGAAGCGTGTTTGATACGTTTGGCCAGTCCCAGACCTCTGTATTTCGGATGGACAATCAATCCGGAGGTAGCCACATATTGTTTGTTACCCCATGATTCGATGTAAGTAAATCCGGCAAAGTCGTCTCCGCATAAAGCGATGATGGCTTTCCCCTCCTTCATCTTGGTAGCTACATATTCGTGTGTACGTTCGGCAATACCCGTACCACGGACTTTAGCGGCTTCTCTAATCGTGTCCAATATTGTGTCAACATAAACCTCGTGTGAGGCGTCGGCTACCATTACATCAATTTGTTTAGTAGGTTCCATTCTTGTTCTTATCAGTTATAGTTGGTTTATATTCGGGATGATATTTGCAAGGGCATGCTTGACTTCCGTGCGGGTACAGTTTTCGCGTACTACTAACATGATAGTGTCATCGCCGGCAATAGTGCCGATGATTTCATGGAAGTTGTGCATGTCAATGTCGTATGCCAGGCTGCTGGCGTAACCGGGGCGAGTCTTGATTACGGCGATGTTGTTGGAGAACTCGATAGAGATGAAACCATTGTGACGCAGCATTTCGCTGGCTTTCTGCGGTTCGGTCATGCGCTTGTACATCGTGTTGTTGGGGAGTACATACACATAGTTTCCGTTCATACTGGCGGCTTTGGCCACTTTCAGCTGTTTTAAGTCGCGTGACAGGGTGGCTTGTGTCAATTGGAATCCTTCTTTCGTCAACTCTTGCAAGAGTTCGTCTTGACTTCCAATCTCCTTGCTGGAGATGATCATTTTAATGGAATCAAGTCTGCTATTCTTGTTCTTCATTGTATAATTATTCTTTTACGGCTGCAAAAATACGGATATATTTTGAATATCATGCATAAATTCTTACTTTTTTAGGGCGTTTCTCTGAAAAATGCATGAATATAATGAATAAATAACCAAAATGGAATTTGTTTTGTATCTTTGTGCAGTTTTATATAAAGGAAGATGACAATGGAAACCACAATCTTGCAAAAAGAGAAGGACCCGATGGGGACTGCGATATATGATTATTTCAAGACTGGGAAAGCCGGAAAGTTGAGGGTATTCTCTTCTCAGTTTGAAGAGGATGAGATTCCGGTGAAAGAATTGTTCCGCACGTATGCCCACATGCCTGTGCTGGAGCAGACGGCCTTGGAACTGGCGGAAGGAAAGATTCTGGATGTAGGTGCAGGTAGCGGATGTCATTCGCTGGCTTTGCAGGAAATGGGAAAGAAGTCGGTGGCTATCGACATTTCACCGCTTTCGGTGGAAGTGATGCAGGCCCGCGGAGTGGATGCACGGCTGGTGAATTTGTTCGACCCGCATTTTGTAGAGCGTTTTGATACCATCCTGATGCTGATGAACGGTTCGGGCATCATTGGTCGGGTGGAAAATTTCGGGACTTTCTTCCAACGGATAAAGCTGCTGCTGAATCCCGGAGGCTCCATCCTGATGGATTCCAGTGACCTGAGATACCTGTTTGAGGAAGAGGACGGGAGTTTCGTGGTGGATTTGGCGGCCGATTATTATGGACAGCTGGACTTCCGGATGCAATACAAACAAATAAAAGGGGAAGCATTCGACTGGCTGTATGTGGATTTCAATACGTTGAGTCTGTATGCCTCCCAATATGGCTTCAAGGCCGAACTTGTGAAGGAAGGCAGTCATTATGACTATTTGGCCAAACTCACCTTGTAGCTCTTTGTTTCTTCTTCAACCATAAATAATACCCGCTGAGTGGAAGTACGCCTCCGATAAAAGCTGCCAGGAAATAGAGTATCTTTGTATAGATACCTCCCCAGCTTCCGGTGTGGAAGGCATAGAACCAGCCTTTCAGTTTCTGTGCGCGAGGCACTTCCGCATAGGTTGTGGTTTCTGTAATCTCTCCGCTTTTCGGATTGAATTTCAGGGTATCCGTACGGCGTAATTGCTGTCCCTGGATAACTTGTATCTTTTTTTCTTCTATACGGAGCGAAGTGTAGCCGGTGTATTTTGCCTGTACTTCCTGGATTGCTTTGTCCCAAGCCGTATAATCGGTTTGTTTCTTTCCTCCTTTCTTGGCACGTGCATCGTTTTCCTTTTGTGGGAGAGAAGTCCCGTGAGTTTGGGCCTGCTTCGAAGTGTTTCCTCCAAAAAGCCCGTAAGCAAACGAGCGATACCAGCCAAACGACCAGGTGAGCCCGGTAAGTGCCATGATCAGCAGGAAGAGGGTAGAATAAAAGCCCAAAGCTACATGGCTGTCATACCAGAAACGGCACCATCCTTTGCGGCATGAAACCTTCAGCCGGTTATTTAACGCTTTTCGAGTTCGGGGCCACCAGATAACAAGGCCACTGACAAGAATCACGACCATCAGCAGGGTGGAGATGCCGACTATCATTTTCCCTACAGAGGAAGCTCCTTTCTGCGGTGGAGGGTTCAGCAGCCAGCGATGCAGTTTCCGCATGGTTTGAAAAAAATCGTTTCCTTCTATCCATCCGTTCACCTCTCCCGTGTACGGATTCACACTCAGACTTTTTCTGCCTGAGTTTTTGAAAGTCACCGTAGCTGCCTCATCGGCTTTTCCCGAATATTGCAGTGAGGTTAGCTTGAGTGAATCGGCGGTCTGCTCCTTTATGCGTGCAATCAGTTGTGAAGGTGGAAGAGCGGCAGCGTTCCCTTCCGGAACGCTTACCTTATATAAATGAGGCTTACATGCCTGAGTGATTTCCTTTTCGAATACCAGTGCAGCTCCCGAGAAACAAATAATGGAAAGAATAATTCCCACTGGAATAGAAAGCCAGAGGTGTATTTTCCCGAATAATTTTCTCATTTCTAAATGTTATTGTTGAGTTAATGCAATTTTACCTACTGTTGTAATTTCATCGGCTTCCACTTCCAGTCCTTTTACAGCTTCTCCTGTTTGAGGATTGATTTTATAGAATGTGGGAGTAGCACCTTCTTCGGTAGTTAGTACCGGAATATAAAAATACTGATTTTCCAGATAAGGAGAATTTCCGAAAGAAGAAATCAGGTTCATGTCAGGCAATCCTGTAATAGGAATCAGCTTCTTTTCGCTGGCTTTGAATATCACTAGCTCATTTTTAGGTGCATTGGTTCCCAGTGTGGCTACCTCTTCAATGCTGCATCCGTAATTATTGAGCAGGAAATAATCGCCACCTACGTGCCAGCAGCGGAACAACGGATGGCCGCTCGCACCGCTCATCGTTTCCAGGTTGCAATAATACTCATCGAAGGCAGTACTTCCGGCTGGGATGCGCACGACGCCTGAAGGAAGTGTACCTTGTACCTTTGCCTTTAAGTTGGCATCAGCTGCAGGCTGGGTAGCCGTACGTCCATATCCTCCTGAAAATACATACAAGTTACCGTCATCGTCGCTCCAAATGGTCTGATAGTACTGAGAACGCATGCGTCCGCAGGCAAAACCAATCTTGTCTGTTGTCGCAATAACCGGTTCTTCATCAAAGTTGCTGCCGCTGTAAATGGCAATATAAGCATTATCCGGATATTGGGTAGAAGGAATCTGTCCGGCAGTATATTTACCGCTTCCTGAGCCGCCGGTACCGGTTGCTACATAGTCTTGACTCAACACTTTGTCGGGCCAGGTGTTCACTCCATAGTGACTCATACCCATGGGAATAATAGAGGTGTAGAGCTTTCCGTTGGCTTCCACAAATCCGGCCATAGTTACCTTTTCACCATTTCCTAAAAAGTTCTCGGCCAAAATATCCTGTTGGTTGGTACTGGTAGTACCATCTTTCGCATTCAAGTAGTTAAATAAAAAACCTTGTGCCGCATTACCCTGACTGTCGGTCTGTTTGGTGTTGCCGGTCGATACGGTAATCACGTTGTCGCCCCAGGTGCCGTAAGTCGTGAAGCGGTTGAAGGTATAGCTGTATTTCTTCTGGGGTACGTTGTTCGCATCCAGGTAATAGCAGCCTCCGGTGCCTTGCGAACCGTCGTTGTATTTGATGCCGAAAAAGTAATTCTGGTCATAGAAAATCCAGTAGGAAATCTGTTCTTGAAACTCTTTTCCGTTGTTGAGCACCGAGATTTTTCCTTCATCCAGGCTTTCTGCCGTGAGCAGATAAGAGGTTCCTCCGGCAGTGACCGGAATGACATAATTCCCTTTGAAGTTGTTGTGGTTGTTGAAGGTGGGGTCATTGTTTTCTTTTTGACACCCTGCGAACAGGCCTCCCATGCAGAACATGCCTAGGCCCAGCATCCAGTTTTTTGTGGTCATATACTTGTATTTTTATTGTGATAGATGATAAATTAATTCCCAAAATATATCCGGAATTTGCCATAGAAGGCTCGTCCGGCTTTTTGCAGGCTGAAGTTGTCGTACAGCTTTTCATCTGTGAGGTTCCGGCATTCCAGTGAGAGATTATAGCGTCCGTTGCGGATGCTGTAGCTCAGAGACAGGTTGTGTGAAACCTGTTCCGGTACCCGGATTTTCGTAGAAGGATCACCGAACTTTTCCCAGTACAGGGGGAACTCATGCTGGTAGAAGCAATCCCATCCTAATGTCAGGGTATTTCCCTTGGCAAACAGGTCGTGCCAGTAGAAATTGGCATCGAGGTTGGCATAACGGTAGGGCAGGTTCGGAATGCGCTGCCCGTAGGTCAGAGCATTCTGTCCGCTGCTGGCCGCCCGTTTCTTTTCCTTGTCGCGGATGTCCAGGTTGTTGAAAGTGCCGCCCATGCTGAACCAGTTACTGTAGCTGTAGCGAAGGGAGATATTGAATCCCTTGGTTTCTACCCGGCCATGGTTGGTATAGCTACCGTAGCTGGTACCTCCTACGGTAGAAAGGTCACGCTTGATGTAATCCTGTGTGTGGCGGTAAATCAGTCCTCCTTCTGCATACAGTCCGTGTTTACCCCATTGCTTGCTGTAGCTGGCATTGAGGTTCACATTGTCACTGCGTTCCGGTTTCAGGTCGGCCTTTCCCGCTTCCAGGTCGCCGTCACCAAACAATTCCTGGGTGCTGGGCATGCGCAGTGCCTTCTCGTACGAGAGCTTCAGCTGGATATCTTTCCCCAGGAAATACGTGCCTGCCGCTCCATATCCGAAGGAACGGACACTTTGTGACACCCGGGTGTTGTTTCCTACGCTGTTGTCGCTTATCTGTACCGTACCCTCACTGTAGGAACTGTAATGTTTTCCGAAGGCCGACAGGTTCCATTTTTCCGAAGGCATCAGGCGGTAGGAGAGACCGGCAATGTTTTTCCGGTTTTTGGTAGGGTCGTCAAAGTCCTCCAGCACCGAGTTCTTTTCGATGAGGCTCCGTCCTGTACGGCGGAAGGTGCTGAACACGTTGTTGAACGTAAAAGAATGTATCTTGCCCAGTCGGTACACTGCCGTAAAGGTGGCATTCCAGTTGGTGTTGATTTGCTCACTGAACTGGTGGTTCTGTTCGCCGGCGGTCGAACGGGGGATGCGGTCGCCCAACCAGTTGTATTTGTACATTGCCGTATCCACGTTGGTGGTCAGGTTATGGTTGTAGTTGGCCGTCACCGTCACATCCAGTCCTTTGGTGAAAAGGTTGCTTTTGCGGTATTCCACTGAAGGTACGACCGAAAAGCCGTGACGGTGTTTCTGTCCGAACACGATTTCCTGGTACACGCCGTTTTGTATCTCTTTGTAGAAATGCGAATAGGCCACGTTGAACATCAATCGGTCGGCCCAGCTCTTGCCTGTCACGCCGATTTTTCCGATGACCGCTTCGTTGTGGAATGTATCATTGAATCGTTTTACACGCTGTATATTACTTTCATCGCTGACAGACGTATTGTTTTCGTGGTTGAACTCTTCCACCCAGTTATTGATATAGTAATTATTGTCTGAGTAATTCTGATACGCATTGATTTCGTATGTCAGTCCGTTTCTGAAACTCTGCCCGAAGTTTACATACGATTTATGTGTGTTGAACGAGCCATATGAGTACGACGCATCCAGAAACCAGTTGCGCTTCTGTTTGTTGGTTACAATGTTGATAACTCCACCTAATGCATCGGTACCGAACCCTACGGGTACCACACCTTTATATACCTCAATGCGCTCGGCAAAGTTGACCGGGATGTTATTCAGGTCGAAAGCTGTTCCTGCCCCTTCTTGTGGCACCCCGTCGATAAATACTTTTACATGCTTGCCGCTGAAGCCGTCGAGCATCAGCTGCATGTCCGAGCCCACACCTCCAGACTCGCGCAGTTTCATTCCCGGAAGCTTCTGCAACGCTTCACTCAAGTTTTTGGTAGAGTTCTGCAATTCACGCGTATCTACAGCTACGGCATTAAAGGCCGAGCGCTTGATACGTCCGACTCCGTTGGAAACGACTACGACTTCATCCAGCTCGGTGACTGACGGCTTCAAGATTACATTTTGTTTGCTACGTCCGTCTGCCAGGATTTCCACTTCTTTTTCTACAGTTTCAAACCCGATGGCGGAAACGGTCAGTGTGTATTTCCCGGCGGGTGCTTTCAGATGATACAAGCCTTTTTCGTTGGTTGTACAGCCATATTGCGTACCTTTTAGGTACACCGTGGCGAAGTCAATGACACTCTTGTCCGAAGAAAGAACTTTTCCAGATAGTAGTGAACGGCCTTGTGCAGAAAGAGATAAGACACAAGCACCCAATAATATAAAAAGTACACCCCACTTCAAATTTTCGCTTCCCCGCGAAAAAGATAAATTTCTCATTTACTGTAACTCGTATTTTTTGTTCAGGACTAATTTTCTGTGTGCAAAATTAAGGCGATTGTCCGGGTGGGGCAATCGCCAAATATGGGTAATTTAGACTATGTATAAATACCTATTTGTAGGTGTTGTGTAGTTTGTCCTATGAAATGTAACGGGTTACGGTTAGAGAATTTGGACTGTTACAGGATATGGAAGTGCTTCAATGCCTGCATGATACCTTCCTCATCCACTGAGGTGGTGATATAATCGGCCGCAGCTTGTATGTGAGGAGCCGCGTTTCCCATGGCAATTCCCATACCTACATGTTTCAGCATCGGAATGTCGTTGCCGCCATCGCCGAAAGCCATGGTATCTTTCAGGTCAATGCCGTAATAAGCCAATATCTGGTCGATACCGTGACTTTTACTGTTTCCCCGTGCAATGATGTCGGCAAAGAGCGGATGCCAGCGCATGGGTTCACAGTGAGTCAGCACCTTTCCAAATATTTCTTCGTCTTTCTCTTCGGGGAAATATCCCATGATTTGCAGGATTTCCTTGTCTCTGGCTGTTTCAATGGGGAGGATTTCCGGAATGCCGATGTGGATGAGTCGGGCAATCTCACGGACCGCCTCATTTTCGTGGGTCAGGAACCAGGTATTGTCGTGTACAAAAACGAACGGCATTTCCGGATGATTATGCTGGTACTGAATGAGTCGTTCAATGTCTTCCTGCGGCACACAGCCCTTGTAGATGTCCTCATGATTTGCCGTGAAGCAATGTGCTCCGTTCAGTGTGACATAACCGTCGAAATCCAGGTCACCCACGGCATCCATCATCAATGTCTTTGGACGGCCGGTGGCAATGAATACCTTAATACCTTTTTCTCTCAAAAGTCGCAGGGCTTCGCGGGTAGACTCCGGCACGGTGTGAGTCTGGAAAGAAACTAATGTTCCATCAATATCAAAGAATATCGCTTTTACCATTTTTCGTGTATTAAAAGTCCGTGCAAAGATAAGGAATAAACGACAGAGGAGGTACACAAGTCGTTCTATAATCGCGGATGGATGCCTATTTTCTTTTTCCAAATCTCCGGTGCGATAATGCATAAGGGGATGGCTGTTTTCTACGTTTTCCGTGGCGGAACCCTATGTTTCCTGCCCGTAAACCCTACGTTTCTGCTTTGGAAAACCTACGTTTCCCAGTGCGGAAACGTAAAGAAATCAGAGAAAGATTGGCATTTACGGGCTTGCGTTTTTCCCAATCGGTGGGCAGGCGGAAGACAGCCTTTCACTCGAATATCCTTTTAGGATGATAAATTGTGTTGTTTATCCGATGTATTTATTACATTTGCTGCGGAAAATAATTAAAATAATATATGTTTGAAAGCAATGGCGGAAAATATGCTGTTGCGAAGATAGAAGACAAATCATGGAAAACAGAAGTTATCAATATAAACGGATTGCCGTAAAGATAGGCAGTAATGTGCTGACCCGTCGGGACGGGACATTGGATGTGACCCATATGTCGGCTTTGGTCGACCAGGTGGCCGAACTGCATAAGGTCGGAGTGGAAGTGGTATTGGTGTCATCCGGAGCGGTGGCTTCCGGAAGAAGCGAACTGAAACCCTTGAAAAAGCTGGACAGTGTGGACCAGCGGCAACTCTTTTCTGCCGTGGGACAGGCCAAACTGATTAACCGGTATTACGAACTGTTCCGCGAACACGGCATTACCGTGGGGCAGGTGCTGACCACCAAGGAGAGTTTTTCTACCCGCCGCCACTACCTGAACCAGCGCAACTGCATGCGGGTGATGCTGGAAAACGGGGTGATTCCCATTGTGAACGAGAATGACACGATTTCCGTCACCGAACTGATGTTTACCGACAACGACGAGCTTTCGGGCATGATTGCCTCGATGATGGACATGCAGGCACTGATTATTCTCAGTAACATCGACGGCATCTACAACGGCTCTCCTTCGCAGCCGGGTACTTCGGTCATTCGTACCGTGGAGCGGGGGAAAGACCTTTCCGACTACATCCAGACCGAGAAATCCGGTTTCGGCAGAGGAGGCATGCTCACCAAGAGTACCATTGCTCGCAAGGTGGCCGATGAAGGCATTACGGTAATTATAGCCAACGGAAAGAAAGAGAATATCCTGCTCGATTTGTTGTGCCGTCCTGAAACGACGGTGTGTACGCGTTTCCTCCCCGCTCCGGCAGAGGTGTCGAGCGTCAAGAAATGGATTGCCCACAGTGAAGGTTTTGCTAAAGGTGAGTTGCACCTGAACCGGCAGGCGGTGGAGGCCGTCAGGGGCAGCAAGGCGACCAGTATCCTTCCGGTAGGGGTGACGCGGGTGGCCGGTGATTTTGAGAAAGACGACATCGTGCGTATTATGGACGAACAGGGACAGCAAATCGGGGTAGGCCGTGTGTCGGCCGATTCTGCCGAGGCTGTATTGCTGGTCGGCCGTCACGGACAGAAGCCGCTGGTACACTATGATTACCTTTATCTGGAGTGAGGTTGAATCGTCCTCATTCCATGGAAACGGTCTTGTGCTCGGCGATAGACTGGATGGATAACGGAGTGACCGAAGTCCAGAGTGCCAGGTCGCGCAGGTCGGCCGGGTAAGCGAGTTCCTGTTTCAGGTCCGCTTCCAGTGCCTTGAGCATGATGTAGTCCATGCCCTCGTGGTGTGTGTCCAGACGGAGCGCTTCTTCTCCCCAGCGTTTCCAGTACGTATGTGCATATTGTTGCAGGTAAGGTGTATCCGGCTCCCAGGTTTCGTGTGGACTCCTGCCTTCCAGGTAGATGCGTCGCAGTTCCCCCTGCCAGATACCCTTGGTGCCTTGTACCTCCAGGTCGAGGCTTCGTGGACGCGGCAAGGTCGTGTCGTGGGTGAGCGAGATGAGTACGCCGGAAGCCGTTTCCAGCTGTGTCAAGACGATGTCTCCTTGAGCAACTGCCAACTGTTCGTCTCCTCCCAGTTCCCGGATACGCTGGTGCAGTCCGGCTGCTTTAGAAGAAAAGGAAGTCAGGCAAACCAGCCGGTCTTTGCGGGGAATGCCAGCGATGAGGCAGAGTGGAGCCAGCCCGTGGGTAGGATAGAGGTCCCCGTTTTCTTGCAGGTAAAACTTGCTTCGCCAGATGCTCTCTGTCTTTTTCCGGTTGCCCATATTTCCCTTGTCGTCCAGCAGGAGGTTGCGCAGGTCGTGACGGTAGCCGCCGCGCAGGTGTACGATTTCCCCCAATGCCCCTTCCCGGACCAGGTTATACATGGCCAGTACCTCTTGCCGGAAAAGCGTGTTCTCCAGTGGAAACACCTTCTTTCCACAGGCATCGGCAGCCTCCAGTAGAGGCTGGTATTCGTGCAGGTAGAGTCCTCCTTTGATTTCAAGCGCCACATGGCAACCGGCTTTCAGGCAATACAAGGCATGCGTCACATGCAGTTGCCAGGGTGAGGCGATGAACACCAGTTGCGGGGCATGCGTGGCAATCATCCGTTGATAATCGTCGCCTCCCCGGTGGTAGCAAGGCACGCCATACACCTCTTCCCGTGCTTCCGGGTCGGCAATGGCGGTAATCTGGAAATAAGGAATGTGACGGCAGAGAGCCAGCAGTTGCTTGCCGCGGTATCCCATGCCGATATAAGCGATTTTGAGCGTTTCCATTGATTGAAAGGTTTTAAGTAGGGTGAATACGGGTCAGTGTCTGGATTCCAGAAACTGGATGAGCAGTTCGCGAGGCAGGGAGTAGGTGTTTCCGTGCGCTTGCACGTACTTCAGCAGGGCCACTCCTTCTTGTTGCAGGCGGGCTTTGGGTACGATGTCTTTCGTGTCTTCCGCCATTTTCAGCATCATCATGGCAGCCAGTTCTATTTTTTCGATTCCGTCTTTGTCTTCGTGGTATTGGTCAAGCAGCTCTTTACATTCCATTTGTGCCAATTGTTCGGGTGTCACTCCCAGTATTTGCCGGGCCGTGCTTTCATATTCTTCCCAGTCCGTTTGGCTGATGCGTTTCCGGCGGAGCAGCAGGTTCGCGATGGCGGCGAAGATTTCCTGAATCATGCGTATGATATAATCTTGTCGAATCATGGTTTTTAGGTTTTCGTTTGCAAAGTTCGAAATATTTTTCTTGCTTTTTCATAATCTTTCGTAATTTTGAGCGAAGAACTAAAAAATCGAACTATGGACGAGCAAATAAGACAAATAGGGGAACGCATCCGTGGGTTGCGCGATGCCTTGGAACTGAGTGTGGAAGAAATGGCCGACCGCTGCGGACTGCGGGTAGAACAGTATCGTGAGATTGAGTCGGGAGAGTTTGACATTGCCGTCAGCACTTTGCAGCAGATTGCGCGGAAATTTGACATTCCGTTGGATGTGCTGATGTTTGGGGAAGAGCCCAAGATGAATTCTTATTTTCTGACCCGCTGGGGAACCGGCATCTCGGTAGAACGTACGAAGGCCTACAAATATCAGGCACTGGCTTCCGGTTTCCGGAACCGTAAGGCCGATCCTTTCCTGGTAACCGTGGAGCCGAAGCCGGAAGATACACCTATTTATTATAATACCCACTACGGTCAGGAATTCAACATGGTGTTGGAAGGCCGGATGCTGCTCAGCATCAATGGGAGAGACCTGATTCTAGAACAGGGCGACAGCCTTTATTTTGATTCTTCCCTTCCGCACGGCATGAAGGCCCTCGACGGAAAGGCTGTGAAATTCCTGGCAATTGTAATGTAGAAATTAAGATTGAAGAAATATATGTTAGAAAGATTTGTTGAACAGACGCATTTTACCTCGCAGGAGGATTTTATCGCGCATTTTAAGGTAAAGGTGCCGGAGAACTTTAACTTCGGCTATGATGTGGTGGATGCTTGGGCGGCAGAACGTCCGGAAAAGAACGCGTTGCTTTGGACCAACGACAAGGGCGAGCACATTCAGTTTACGTATGCGGATTTGAAGAAATATACCGATATGACGGCTTCTTATTTTCAAAGTCTGGGTATCGGGCATGGCGACAAGGTGATGCTGATTCTGAAACGCCGATATGAGTTCTGGTTTTCCATCATTGCCTTGCACAAGATTGGGGCCATCACCATTCCGGCCACGCATTTGCTGACCAAGAAAGACATTGTGTACCGTTGCCAGGCGGCGGGCATCAAGGTGATTGTGGCTGCCGGCGAACCGGTCATCACGAAACATATCCTGGATGCCATGCCGGAATCGCCGACGGTGGAACGGCTGGTGAGCGTGGGGCCTGAATATCCGGAAGGTTTTGAAGACTTCCATAAAGGGATGGAAGCGGCTCCTCCTTTCGTGCGTCCGGCTCATGTGAATACCAACGACGACATTTCCCTGATGTACTTCACCTCGGGTACGACCGGTGAACCGAAGATGGTGGCCCATGATTTCACGTATCCGTTGGGACACATTGCCACGGGATGTTTCTGGCATAACCTCCATGAAGACAGCCTGCATTTCACCATTGCCGATACGGGATGGGGAAAGGCCGTATGGGGAAAACTCTACGGACAGATGATTGCGGGGGCCAATATCTTTGTGTACGATCATGAGAAGTTTACGCCGGCCGATATTCTGCAGAAGATTCACGACTATCACATCACTTCACTTTGTGCGCCTCCTACCATCTACCGTTTTCTGATTCGGGAAGACTTGTCGAAGTACGACTTGTCGTCGCTGGAATATTGTACCACAGCGGGTGAGGCTCTGAACTATTCGGTGTATGAAACTTTCAAGCGTATCACGGGTATCCGGCTGATGGAAGGTTTCGGTCAGACGGAAACGGCTTTGACCCTGGCCACTTTCCCATGGATGGAACCCAAACCGGGCAGTATGGGTGTGCCCAATCCGCAGTATGACATTGATTTGCTGAAACCGGACGGTCGTTCGGCGGAAGATGGAGAACAAGGGCAGATTGTGGTGCGTACCGACAAGGGCAAACCGTTGGGACTGTTCAAGGAATACTATCGCGACCCGGCCTTGACGCACGAGGCATGGCATGACGGGGTGTATTATACCGGTGATGTGGCCTGGCGTGACGAGGACGGTTACTACTGGTTTGTGGGCCGTGCCGACGATGTCATCAAGAGCTCCGGCTACCGTATCGGCCCGTTCGAGGTGGAAAGTGCCCTGATGACCCATCCAGCGGTGGTGGAATGTGCCATTACCGGTGTGCCCGATGAAATTCGCGGACAGGTAGTGAAAGCAACCATTGTATTGGCAAAGGATTACAAGCAGAAAGCCGGGCCGGAACTGGTGAAGGAATTGCAAGACCACGTGAAACGGGTGACGGCGCCTTACAAGTATCCGCGTGTCATCGAATTTGTGGATGAATTGCCGAAGACCATCAGCGGTAAAATCCGCCGGGTGGAAATTCGAGAAAAAGACAATGCGTAAATGATAAAAAATACTATCTTTGCATCATTACGTAAAAATTTGAATTAATTTATCGGGATGAAAGGTAGTTTTTTTATTAATTGGTTGTCTGCATTATGCATTTTTGCAGTTTCTGGGCCTTTGGGAGCTCAGGTGGTAAAGCATGAACGGCTACTTTCCTTTGAGGAGGGAGTGCCACAGGAACTTTCTGGAAGCAACTCGAAGTTGTCAATCACTGAGGAGCATTACAAGGATGGCACGCATTCCCTGCGATGGACGTATGAGCCGGGAGCAGTGCTTTCCTTGAAGAAGGATTTGAAGTTTGAACCGAAAGATCCTACGGGAAAGGATACCTATTTGTCTGCTTTTATTGTATGGGTGTATAATGAAAAAGCCATTGATAAAAAAATTACCTTTCAGTTTCTGAAAGATGGGAAGGTGTGTACGTCTTTCCCGTTTGGCATCAACTTTACCGGATGGCGTGCAGCATGGGTGTGCTATGAGCGCGACATGGAAGGGACACCGGAAGAAGGGATGAACGAACTGCGCGTGGTGGCGCCGGATGTGAAAGGAGAACTGTTCATTGACCATTTGATTCCGGCCAGCAAGGTGGATGCCCGTCAGCAGGCGGCTGATGTGCAGGTACCTTTTGTGCACAAAGGTACTACGAATCACTGGCTGGTGATTTATCCGCATTCGTTGTGGAAATCCGACCTGCCTTTGGTACCGGTGTCTGAGAAAGAACTTCAGGACATGCACTTGATGGAGAAGCGCTACCGGGACATGATTTATACGCCGGGCAAACTTTCCCAAAAACAGATTGACAATATCCGTCGTAAATACGAGGCTTATCACATTGTATATAAGAATGGAAAGGTGAGTGGACTTCCTATCTTTATGGTGCGTCAGTCGGAAGCTTACGAGCGAATGATTCCACACTGGGACAAGGATATGTTTACTAAACTGGGCATGGAGATGAAGGCCTATTTTGACCTGATGAAAGCCATTGCCGTGGCGTATCATAACGCACAGGATGCGGAGGTAAAGCAGGAAATGCGTCAGAAATTCATGGCCATGTACGCCCACATTACCGACCAGGGAGTAGCCTACGGGAGCTGCTGGGGTAATATTCATCATTACGGATACAGCGTGCGCAACTTGTATATCTCTTATTTCCTGATGAAAGACGTGTTGCGGGAAGAAAACCGTCTGGCAGAAGCGGAAGCGACCATGCGCTGGTATGCCATCACGAACGAGGTATATGCCAAACCGACCGGAAACGGTATTGACATGGATTCATTTAATACCCAGACTTCCGGACGGATTGCCAGTATCCTGATGATGGAAGATACGCCGGAAAAGTTGCGCTACCTGCGTTCTTTTTCCCGCTGGATTGATTATGGATGTCGGCCGGCACCGGGATTGGCAGGGGCGTTCAAGAGTGACGGGGCTGCTTTCCATCACCGGAACAATTATCCGGCCTACGCGGTAGGAGGACTGGACGGAGCGACCAATATGATTTACCTGATGAGCGGAACGACCTTTGCGGTATCGGAACTGGCGCATCAGACGGTAAAGAATGTGTTGCTGGCCATGCGTTTCTATTGCAACCAGCAACAGTTTCCTTTGTCCATGTCGGGACGTCATCCCAACGGAAAAGGGAAACTGATTCCGGTGCAATATGCCATGATGGCGATTTCGGGTACTCCGGACGGAAAAGAAAAATACGATGCAGAGATGGCGGCAGCTTACCTTCGACTGGTGAGAGAGCCTGTAAAACCCGGAGTGAATGAACCGGATTATTTGCCGCAGGCACCGGCCGGACTGGAACGAAAACTGGAAAAGAAATTGCTGAAGGCAGGCTTTGCGCCGGAAAAAGACCCGCAAGGAAATTTGGCGTTGGGATACGGCTGTGTGTCTGTACAGCGTCGGAGCAACTGGGCGGCAGTCGTACGTGGTTTTTCTCGTTATTTTTGGGATGCCGAGCATTACCTGGATGCGAATTTCTACGGACGTTATCTGGGTTATGGCAGCATGCAGGTGCTGACGGCCCGACCGGGAGAAAGAGTGACCTTTACGACCAGTGGGTGGCAGGAAAACGGCTTCGATTGGAACCGGATTCCGGGTGTTACTTCCATTCATCTGCCGTTTGACCAGTTGCGTGCCCGGGTATTGAACGTGGATGCTTTCTCAGGCATGGAAGAAATGCTGTATTCAGATGAAGCATTTGCGGGAGGACTTTCGCAAGAGCACGAGAATGGCAATTTTGGCATGAAGTTGCATGAACATGACAAGTACAACGGCTCACACCGTGCGTGGATATCCTATCATTTCTTTGGAAATACGATTGTGGCCTTGGGTTCAGACATAGAAAACCTCAATCAGGAGTATCCAACTGAAACTACGGTGTTCCAGTTGGCTGCCATTACGCCAGAAGAAAAGGCTTACTGGAATAAATGGACCGACAACGGTCATACGTATCTGGCTCCGAATGGAATCGGTTATTATGTACCTGGAAAGGCTTCGTTTGAAAAGCATTTCCCGCAAGTTACAGTGGGAGAACGCAGTGTGAAACCAACGTCGGGCGATTGGGTTTCGCTGGTATTCAATCATGGAAAAGCCCCGAAAGGAACTTCGTATGAATATGCCGTATTGCCTCAGACGGATGAGGCGGCCTTGACGCAGTTTGCCAAGCACCCTACTTATCGAGTGCTTCAGAAAGACCGGAACGCGCATATCGTAACTTCCAAAGCCGAGCATCTGACTTCTTATGTTTTGTTTGAAACGCCTCAGAAGAGTTTGCCGGGAGATTTTATCGAGAAAGCAGACACTTCCTGTCTGGCCATGGTGAAACAGGTGGATAAGAAGAAACTGGTGTTGACGGTGGCTCAGCCGGATATGGCTTTTTATCGTGGCCCCAGCGATGAGGCTTTTGACGAGAATGGCAAGCGAATAGAACGCAGCATTTATTCTCGTCCTTGGATTGACAACGAGAGTCAGGAAATCCCGGTCACCCTCACTTTGAAAGGAAAATGGAACGTGACTCCTCATCCGGCTGTGGAAGTGCTGAAGGCTGATAAGAAACAGACCGTGTTACGGTTTACGTGCCGGGAAGGAAAAAGCTACGATGTACAGTTGAGTAAATAGAATGTGGATGTAAGCAAAGAATAAAACCAAACAAGCAAGCCGGAGTGCATAAAGAGCGCCCCGGCTTGCTTGTGTATCGTGGTTATGCAATCAATTTTTTCTAAATACGGGTATCGGCTCCCCACATCATTTTCTCGCGCAGGGTGTTGAAGAAAGAGTGATGGCAGCGTTTCACAATGCGGATGAAATGTTCACCCCGTCGGATGGTCAGTTGGCTACCTTCGCGGAAGGTTTCACTGCGGCCGTCGATGGCAATCAGAAAATTGTGACTGCGGCTTTCCACTTCCAGGGTGATTTCCCAGTCATCCCGAATCACGATGGGGCGTACGTTGAGGCTGTGCGGGGCTACGGCGGTCAGGCTGATGGTTCCGCTTTGAGGAACCAGAATCGGGCCACCCACACTGAGGGAGTATCCCGTGGATCCCGTTGGAGTGGCAATGATCAGTCCATCGGCCTGATACACATTCAGTAATTCCCCGTTGACGTATGCGCGAATGGAAATCATGGAAGAACTGTCAAGTTTCAGGATGGCAATTTCATTCAGTCCGTAGGGATACCCTTTCAGTACCTGGCCGTTGCTGGTCAGTTTCAAGACCCTTCGCGGTTCGGCCAAGTACATTCCTTGGTGGATTTCTTCGAAGGTCTCTTCCATCTGGTCGGGGGTAATATCGGCCAAAAATCCCAAGCGGCCGGTGTTGATACCCAATATGGGAATTTCTTTGTTCCCTACTAAGCTGGCAGTTTTCAGAAACGTACCGTCTCCTCCGATGCTGAGCGCCATGTCGGCAGTAAAGTCATCGTGCCCGTTGAAGATTTCCAAACCGGTTAAATCCGCGCTCGTATGCAGACGCAGAAACTCGTAGAATTCACGGTGAATGCAAATGTGTGCTTCCTTCCGGCGAAGGATTTCCAGCAAATGGGTCACGTGAGCTGATTTATGTTCCTGATACGTATTTCCAAAGAGGGCGAATTTCATCTTCCGCTGCATATAGGGTGGTTTTTTATCAATCTTTTTAAGAATAAACATGGCAAGTTTCTCGTAAAACCTGCTAACTTTGCACGTTGTTGACGCAAAGATATAAAAAATCGTGCAATATGACTAAATTAAGTGTGAATATAAATAAGGTGGCTACGCTTCGAAATGCACGAGGCGGAAACAACCCTGATGTAGAGAAAGTAGCACTGGACTGCGAGCAGTTTGGGGCGGAAGGTATTACGGTTCATCCACGTCCGGATGAACGGCATATCCGTTATGCCGATGTGTATGCCTTGCGCCCGGTGTTGAAAACCGAATTTAATATCGAAGGATATCCCTCGAAGGAGTTCGTCGATTTGGTGTTGAGGGTGAAACCCACTCAGGTTACTTTGGTCCCGGATGCGCCAGACCAGATTACTTCTAATTGTGGATGGGATACCAAAACGCATCAGTCTTTCCTTACCGAGCTGATGGATACATTCGGAGAAGCGGGTATACGTACTTCTATCTTTGTGGGAACGGATCTGGAAATGATTGAATATGCGGCTAAGACAGGTGCAGACCGAGTTGAGTTGTATACGGAACCTTATGCCTCTCTTTATCCTCAAAATCCGGAAGCAGCGGTTGCTCCTTTTGTAGCGGCTGCCGACCGTGTGCACAAGTTGGGTATGGGGTTGAATGCAGGACACGATTTGAGCCTGGTGAATCTGAAATATTTTCACGAACATATACCTTGGTTGGATGAAGTCTCTATCGGTCATGCCTTGATATGCGATGCACTGTATTTAGGATTGAAGAAAACCATTGAAGAATATAAAAATTGCCTTCGTTAAATTATGATGACATTAACTTTACTGGCTGCCGCTCAGGCTGTAGCCGACACAATGGCCGGAGCAAATCCGGTACTGACTCCGGTTTCTTCCGGTGAGCCACAGATGAATCTTTGGGACATGGCCTGCAAGGGAGGCTGGATTATGATTGTACTGGCTGTGATGTCGGTAATTGCTTTCTATATTTTCTTTGAACGGGCAGTAGCCATCCGTAAGGCGGGAAAGGATGATCCTTTGTTTATGGACCGCATCCGCGACTACATCAAGTCGGGCGAAATCAAGTCGGCCATCAACTATTGCCGCATTACGAACACTCCTTCGGCCCGCATGATTGAGAAGGGAATTACCCGTATGGGCCGTCCGGTAGCCGATGTGCAGGCCGCCATTGAAAATACTGGAAACATTGAAGTGGCCAAGCTGGAAAACGGCTTGTCTATCATGGCTACCATTTCGAGCGGGGCACCGATGTTGGGATTCCTCGGAACGGTGACTGGTATGGTGCGTGCCTTTTGGAACATGGCCAATGCGGGCAACAACATCGACATCACTTTGTTGTCGAGCGGTATTTACGAAGCCATGATTACGACGGTGGGCGGATTGGTGGTCGGCATTGCCACGATGTTTGCCTACAACCATCTGGTGTACCGTGTGGACAAGGTGGTGAGTCAGATGGAAGCACGCACACTGGCTTTCATGGACTTGTTGAATGAACCGACTGAAAAATAAACGCGTATGGCATTAAAGAGAAGACAGAAAATATCACCCAGCTTCAGCATGTCGTCTATGACCGACCTGATTTTCCTGCTGCTGATATTTTTTATGATTACTTCTACCATGGTATCGCCGAATGCCATCAAGGTGCTTCTGCCTCAAGGTTCGGAGCAGACTTCGGCCAAACCTATGGCGCGGGTGATCATTGACAAAGACCTGAACTATTATGGTGCTTTCGGCAACGAGGATGAAATGCCGCTGGCCATCGATGAGGTGGCTGCGTTTCTTCAGGAATGTGCCCGGAAAGAACCGGAAATGTATGTAGCCCTGTATGCCGACGAGTCCATTCCGTATCGTGAAATCGTTCGGGTGCTGAATATTGCGAACGAGAATCATTTTAAGATGGTCTTGGCAACTCGCCGTCCGGATAAAAACTAAAAAGCAGAGTGACGTTGAAAAAAAATAAGGTAATCGGAATTGTATGTACGGTGGTTTTGCACCTGCTGGTGTTGCTGCTGCTGTTTTTCCTGAAGCTGACCGTGCCGGCAGAGCAGGAAGAGGGCGGTGTGCCCGTGATGCTGGGCAACACGGAACTGGCAGAAGGGGAAGCCGACCCTTATACCTTGACTGAGGTGGACATGATGCCGTCGGAAGAACCATCCTCTTCTCAAGAGGCTGCTGAGGCACCCGCCGTGGAGCAACCGATGATTACGCAGCAGGATGAACCTTCCTTGCAGGTGAAAAAGGAAACCCCGAAAAAAGAAACACCCAAGAAGGAGCAGCCGAAGAAAACGCCAGTGAAGACCGAAACGCAGACTGTGAACAAGCCTAAGGAGAAGACCGAGGCAGAGAAACGGGCCGAAGCAGAAAAGGCTGCGGCACAGGCGGCTGCCAACAAGATAGCCGGTGCTTTTGGAAAGGGTTCCCAGATGGGAAGTAAAGGCAATGCCTCCGGTGCCGGTTTGCAGGGAAGTCCTACCGGAAATTCCTCCACTGGAAAGACGAGTGGGGTAGGCGGTTATGGTACTTTCGATTTGAACGGTCGTTCGCTGGGCAGCGGAAACCTTCCGGTGCCGGTGTACAACGTACAGGATGAGGGTCGCGTGGTGGTGACTATCGTGGTAAATCCCGCAGGACAGGTCATCAGTACCAGTATCAATAAGCGAACGAACACGGTAAATCCGGCATTGCGGAGAGCAGCGGAAGAAGCGGCCCGAAAAGCCCGCTTCAATGCGGTGGATGGGGTGAACAACCAGAGTGGTACCATCACCTATTATTTTAAATTGAGATAATTTTTAATTCTAAACAGATAGATTTATGAAAGCAGTTTGTATCTTTTTGGCTGAAGGTTTCGAGGAAATGGAAGCCATGTTCCCGTTGGATATCATGCGTAGAGGCGGATTGAATGTGAAAACCGTGTCTGTAACCGGCAATAAGACCGTGACCAGCTCTCATCAGGTACCTATTGTAGCCGATATGTTGTTTGAAGACCTGAAAGAGGAAGAAGTGGAAATGATTGTACTTCCCGGAGGACTGCCAGGTGCCACTAACTTGGATGCACATGATGGACTGGACAAGCTGATCATGAGTTTTGCTGCTGCCGGAAAACCGCTGGCTGCCATCTGTGCCGCACCGATGGTTTATGGCAAGCGTGGTTTGCTGAAAGGCAAGAAAGCAACCTGCTATCCGGGCTTCGACAAGTTCCTGGAAGGAGCGGAATATACAGGCAACATGGTCGAAATCGTGGACAATTTCATTTTGGGTAAAGGTCCGGGTGCCGCACCTGCCTTTGGCTTTGCCATTCTGGAAAAATATGCCGGTGCAGAAAAGACCCTTGAAGTGAAAAAAGGAATGTTGCTGGCATAATGAAGAAATATGTCATTGTGGTAGCGGGAGGAAAAGGCCTGCGTATGGGGGGAGAGATTCCCAAGCAGTTCATACCGGTAAAAGGGAAACCGGTACTGATGCGTACGCTGGAGGCTTTTCATGCCTGTGACCCGCAGATTGAACTGATAGTGGTGCTTCCGGTGGAACAGCGTTCCTACTGGGAGCACCTTTGTGCTGAGTATGGCTTTGCCTTGTCTCATCGGATTGCGGCAGGGGGAGAAACCCGTTTTCATTCCGTGAAAAACGGACTGGCTCTGGTGGAGGAAGACGGAATAGTCGGAGTACATGACGGGGTTCGTCCTTTCGTCTCTTCTCAAGTGATTGCGGACTGTTATGCGAAGGCCCCCACTCTGCAGGCCGTAGTGCCTGTGACGGATGTGGTGGAAACCGTACGTCATCTGTTGCCCGAAGGAGGCAGTGAGACCGTATCGCGCAATGAATACAAGTTGGTGCAGACACCGCAGGTCTTTACGGTGGAACTGTTGAAACGGGCATACGCACAGGAATACAAGCCTTTCTTTACCGACGATGCTTCGGTGGTGGAAGCATTAGGACAGCCGGTACACCTGGTACTTGGCAATCGGGAAAATATCAAACTCACCACTCCTTTTGACCTGAAAGTAGCTGAATCTCTTATCGACGACTGATGTTTGACTTATCCACACGCGACGTGAAATATTTACCGGGGGTAGGACCGCAGCGAGCTGCCCTGCTGAATAAGGAATTGAATATCTATTCCTTACGTGACCTGTTGTATTATTTCCCCTATAAGTATGTGGACCGCAGCCGTTTGTATTATATTCACGAGATTGACGGCAACATGCCTTATATTCAGTTGCGCGGAAGGATTCTAAGTTTTGAACTGTTCGGTGAAGGTCGCCAGCGTCGGTTGGTAGGACATTTTACTGACGGTACAGGCGTGGTGGACTTGGTGTGGTTTCAGGGATTGAAGTACATCACTGGAAAGTACAAGGCCAACGAGGAGTACATCGTGTTCGGAAAGCCGACGGTGTTCAACGGGCGTATCAACGTGGCGCATCCCGACATCGACCCGGCGCAGGAACTCACTCTTTCCACCATGGGGCTTCAGCCCTACTACAATACCACGGAAAAGATGAAGCGTACCAGCCTGAATTCGCATGCGCTGGAAAAGCTGATGAAGAATCTGTTTCAGGCCTTGCAGAAGGAAATCTTTGAGGAGACCCTGAGTCCGTCCTTGATTGCGGCTCACCAGCTGATGCCTTTGACCGATGCATTATATAACATTCATTTTCCGCAGAATCCAGAACTTCTCCGCAAGGCACAGTATCGGCTGAAATTCGAGGAACTGTTCTATGTGCAGCTTAACATCCTCCGTTACACCAAGGAACGCCGCAATAAGTTCCGGGGATTGGTGTTCGAGCATGTAGGCGAGATTTTCAATGCTTTTTATGCCCATCACCTGCCTTTTCAGTTGACGGAGGCTCAGAAACGTGTCATCAAGGAAATGCGTCGCGACATGGGCAGCGGGCGGCAGATGAACCGGCTGTTGCAGGGAGACGTGGGAAGTGGAAAGACTTTGGTGGCCTTGATGACCATGCTGATTGCCTTGGACAACGGATTCCAGGCCTGCATGATGGCTCCTACCGAAATTCTGGCTACCCAGCATTATGAAACTATCCGCCACTTTTTGGAAGGGATGCCGGTGCGGGTAGAATTGCTGACCGGCAACGTGAAAGGCAAGCGCAGGGAAACGATTCTCCGCGACTTATTAACAGGGGATGTGCATATCTTGATTGGGACGCATGCCGTGATTGAGGATACGGTTAACTTTTCTTCGTTGGGACTGGTGGTTATTGACGAACAGCATCGTTTTGGAGTAGCCCAGCGAGCCAAGCTGTGGGGCAAGAATACCCGTCCTCCCCATGTGCTGGTCATGACGGCCACTCCAATTCCTCGTACGCTGGCCATGACTTTGTATGGCGACCTTGATGTGTCGGTCATCGACGAATTGCCTCCCGGCAGAAAACCCATCCAGACCATCCATCAGTTTGACAACCGCCGGAAAAGCATGTATGAGTTCATGCGCAAACAGATTCAAGAGGGACGTCAGGTGTATATTGTGTATCCGTTGATTCAGGAAAGTGAGAAGATGGACATCAAGAACCTGGAAGAAGGCTATTTGCACATTTGCGAGGAATTTCCCGAATACGAGGTCAGCAAGGTACACGGCAAAATGAAACCGGCCGAGAAAGAGGAGGAAATGCAACGCTTCCTGGCCAATGAAACCCAGATTATGGTGGCCACTACCGTGATTGAAGTAGGGGTGAATGTGCCCAATGCGTCGGTAATGGTCATCGAAAATGCCGAACGTTTCGGACTTTCCCAGCTGCACCAGCTCCGTGGACGAGTAGGCCGGGGGGCTGACCAGTCGTATTGCATTCTGGTGACTGGATACAAGCTGACAGAAGAAACCCGCAAGCGTATCGAGATTATGGTGCAGACCAACGACGGCTTTGAGATTGCCGAGGCTGATTTGAAACTGCGTGGTCCCGGTGATTTGGAAGGTACCCAGCAGAGTGGGGTGGCCTTTGACTTGAAGATTGCCGATATCGCCAAAGACGGGCAGTTGCTGCAATACGTCCGTGGCATTGCCGAACGCCTCTTGGATGACGATCCTGAGGGCATAAAACCGGAGAACCGGATTGTTTGGCAGCAATTGAAAGAACTCCGGAAGAAGAATGTGAACTGGTCGGTGATATCTTGATGACAGAGGGACTGCTTTTTCTGTATGTAAATCTTAGAATATGAATGCATGGAAAGGCGAATGCCGGAACTTTTGAAATATAAATGCTAGTATCTTGTTCCAAATGATTGATGCTGGAGGTGGAATGTGACTTCGTTTTCTGAAGTTCATAAGAAGTTTTGTCGTTATTATTTGTGTTTGTGAGGAAATTTTACGAGGTTTGTAACATATACACCTTTGTTCCCCACACAACAGGATAAAACAAGAAATACTATGCATATGAAAACAAAACTTTATCTTTTTTGTATTGCATTGCTTGCTCCGTTGATTGCTTATGGAGGTTGTCGAATTGAACGGAAAACAATGCCTTGCAAACTTTTGAAAACCATTTCTGAACGAGAGTATTCCATCTGTTTGCCAGCCAGTTATTCCGAAACGGATAATCGGACCTATCCGGTATTGTATTTATTGCACGGGGGAGGAACGCATCATACAGAATGGGAAGAAAATGGACGGTTACAGACAGTGGTCGACTCTTTGGTGGCTCAAGGATGTATGGAAGAAATGATTATAATCTGTCCGGAGGCTAATAAGAACAATATGATTTGGTTTAATGCTCCCCACTGGAAATATGAAGATTATTTTTTTCAGGAGTTAATGCCTTATATGGAACAGCATTATAAAATTAAAGCAGAAAAACGTTATCGGGGAGTCGCTGGATTCTCCATGGGAGGTGGAGCATCTGTAGTTTATGGTATTCATCATCCTGAACTTTTTACTATGGTTTTCGATATGAGTGGTTATTTGCGCAGACAACCGATGGAGTTCCTGAAAAACGACCCCAGTGCGGAATGGCGTCAGCAACTGGTAGAAAATTGCAATCCAATTCCGGTCATTCTGAAGGCTACAAAGGAGCAAGTTGAAAATTGGAAGACCGTACGGTGGTTTGTGGATTGTGGAGATAAAGATTTTACCTTGGAAGCTAATATGGATTTAGTAAAAGCATTTCGCCAGCAAGGGATTGATTATGAGATGCGTGTGAGGGCGGGAGCACACGATTGGGGATATTGGCATACTTCATTGAAGATGGCTTTGGTCTATTTCTCATGGAGTATCTGTAAATAATTATTACATTCAAGTAAAAGCTGATTTATATAAAGTGTATTTTTATTCTGCTAGTGCTCTTGATTTTGTTGATATTTCATAAAGTAGGGATATTCAGTAAATGTCCCCCAAAAATAAAATGGCATATGAAGTGATTATGCTCTATCATCTTCATATGCCATTATTATTGTCATTTTTTCGTGTATTCTCACATAATTCTATCCGACAGGACACTCCTGAAGAAGCCAAATGACCTCTTCTTATTCTGTCAGTAAAATCATATCATGCCGCTTTAACTGTCCTGTTCCTGATTCTGTCAATCATCAGTACGGCATTTGCCGTATGTATTCCGAAGAAAATCCACAGGATTTCCGTCTTCCTGTTCCGTGCCCTTATCCTCGAGAGCGAGTAATGCTGCTTCTGTGTGCCGAAGCTGCCTTCAAGCCGGGTGGCCCTCTCCCTTGAAAGTTCGCTTCTGAGAACCTTCCTCAAGGGTTCATCCTTGGCCGCCCTTCCCTTGCGTACGAAGGAAGTGGAAATTCCGTATTTCGTACAGAACTTCCTGTTGGCGTTATTGGCATAGATGGAATCGGCTGCCACGCATCTTACCCTCACGTTCATGAGCTTCTGCTGCATGCGGATGCAGTCCTTCAGGCGTATGCCCTCGTTGAAAGCCTTGAACGAGAGGTGTTCGATGAACGATATGCCGTCTATCTGTATGTTGTTGACCTTCGCACCGAACTCGACGGATTTCGTTTCCTTACCTCTTACGATGGGACGTACATAATGACGGTCAATGCTGACGATACGGTCACTGACTTTCCGTCCTTCAAACATTTCCTTTTCCTGTACAAGAACCTTTCTGATGATGGAAAGCCGTTTCCGGTAATCCTGAGTATATCGGAGTGATCCCCCATGCTTCCTGTGAATTCCATCCCGCTGCATGAGAAGTTTTTCAAGGAGTCTGATCATACGGCGCTTGAGCATCCTTGTGCGTGAAGCCTTCCTCTTTCTTTTCTTGCAGTAGGACAGATAGGATTCCGCCACATTCCTGTATTTGTTACGCGGACGCCTTATGCCAAGCTCCCCGCAATGCCTGCAGATATGCCTGTAGAGCCATGAGAGGCTTTCCCGGAGGAGTTTCATGTCTGTGGGGAAACGCATGTGGCTTTCGTAGCATGTGGCATCGGTCATGCACACGTGAAGGTTCTCAAGATAAGGCTTCCAGTGTGAGGCCAGCACTTCCTGGAGGGATTCAATGTCAAGACGGGATGCCATCTCATTGCGGATGGCACTGACTATCTTGTAGTTGGTTATGGGAAAGGACGGGTCTATCATGATTCCGCAGAACATCTGGTAGTGTATGTTGCCGTTCAGATGTGCCACCAGCTGTCTGTCGGAGAATCCGGTGTAGGCTTTAAGGATCATGAGGGCAATCTTTGCCGCAGGGCTGAAGATGTTCCTGCGTCCCAGCCGCTGTTCCGACAGGCCCAAGGCTTTTGCCATACGCTCAAACGGAAATACCGAGTGAAGCCTGCCAAGCTCCCTCTCGTTAAAACTCTTGCGGTATTTTTCCAGAATATCAAATTCTGTAAAGTCCAAAGTAGGCTGAATTTCTGAAATATTTTGTATTTTTGCCATATCTTGGTTGGAGTATTTCCCCCGTTTTGGCCGTCAAACCTTATTTTCGGGGGGAATACCTAAAGATACAAAAAAAACAGCTAATTCGCAACACTTTGTGTATGAATTAGTTGGCTGATTTTATACTATTTACTGAATGTCCCTATAAAGTTTCAAGAACAAGGAAAATATAAGTCTTGGGGTTCCTGATTTATTCCAAGAACCCTGTGTCTAGGTGGATTCAGTGCAGATATGAACTTAAAGGCGTTGTGAAGGCGAGCTATGAAGCAGGTTCTTCACAATGGCCTTGCGTATCTTCTTTCTTCTTCCGATATTCCGTAGGTGTCATTTTATATTCTTCCTTGAAGTAGTGTGTGAAGATCTTAGGTGTGTTGAAGCCCACTCTATAAGCTACTTCGGCAACTGTCATCTGTGTCTTTTCCAGGAGTTTCAGGCTTTTCTTGAGCCGGATGATACGGATGAACTCGCTGGGTGAATTTCCGGTAATTGACATGAGTTTATTGTACAAGTTGCTACGGCTCATCCCGATGATACTGCTGAGTTCTTCCACTGAGAACTGAGGACTTTCGATATGCTCTTCTACTGTCTTTATCACTTTCTGAATAAAGGATTCATCCAAGGAACTGGAGGTAATGTCGCTGACCGAGATGTCTGAAATGGAGAATCTTCTGTGACAATCTTGTTTCCAATGAAGTATTTTATTGATACGGAGCTTCAGGATATCTAAATTGAAAGGTTTGGCAATATAATCGTCCGCTCCCTCAGTGAGCCCGGCTGTAATATGCTCTATGTCGTCTTTCGCACTTAGCATAATGACCGGGATATGCGAGATTTTGATATCGTTCTTGATGGTGCGGCATAACTCCAGACCATCCATATTAGGCATCATCACATCTGTAATAACCATATCGACGGACTCTTTTTTAAGGATTGACAATGCATGAAGACCATCTACAGCTGCGAAAACCTGATATTCTTTCTTCAGAGAGTCGGACAGGAAGAGGCGTAGGTCTTGGTTGTCTTCCACTATCAGCAGAGTGGTCTGTGTGAGATTTTTTTCATCTTCTGTGGCCTGTGCTGAAATAGCCTCTACGTTTTCTACCTGAGTTTCAGACCTGTTTTCAATCTCATCGGATACCGGGAGGGTAGGAATGGAGAAGATAAATTCTGCTCCTGTGGGAATATTGTCTTCTATGTGAATACTTCCATGGTGCAAAACCAAAAGTTCTTTTACGATATGTAGGCCTATTCCACTGCCATAAGACATGTCTCGGTTAGGAAGCTGGTAGAATGCATCGAAAACTTTGGCCTTCTCACTGTCTGGGATACCCTTTCCATTGTCGGCAATGCTGGTAAACACCTTTTCATCCTCCATCCATACCTTGACGGTTATTTGGCCTGGATTTCCTGTATATTTTACAGCATTGGACAGCAGGTTCATGAAAATCTTGTGCATTTTCTCCTTATCGAACTGCATTGCCAAAGAATCAATCCCTTTTTCAAAAGTGATAGAAATCTTATGGGTATCGGCATAGATGGAAAAATGTTTGAGGATATCCTCTATGAACTGGATATAATTGCCGTTTTCCAGCCGCAGTTTCATTTCTTGTGCACCAATTTTCCGGAAATCCAGTATTTGATTTACCAAATGAAGAAGTGCCAGGGCATTTTTGTGCACTATATTCAGACTGGGTGTGAAGTCTTCATTTTTGTACTTTTTAAGGACTTCTTCAAGAGGAGCGATAATCAGAGAAAGCGGGGTACGGAAATCATGACTTAGGTTTGTAAAGAAATTCAGTCTCATTTCATCGATTTCATGTTGTTTTTGGGCCTCGAACTCCATTTCTTTGTATTTCATTTTGCGTTTGTGTTTTTGGTCTTTTCGGTACCATATATATGAAAGTATAGCTATAGCTAAAAGAATATAAGATGTTTTTGCATAAATGCTTAACCATACAGGCGGTTCAATTTCTATGTAGAGTGTAGTAGGTTCACTCCATAATCCTTCGGAATTAGTTGCTTTCACCTGTAGTTCGTATTTACCGGGAGCCATGTTGTTGAAGGTTACGTAGTTACTTTCAAGTGGAATCCATTGGGTATTGACATCTTTCAGTTGATAGGAGAACAATATGTTATGGGTTCGTACGTATTCCATGGTAGAAAAACTTATTCTGAGGTTATTTTGATTATATTTAAGGACAATCTGACGAGTAAGTTCGATGTTCCGACTCAGAATTTTATGATGGTTGTACAGAGAATCTACTGTGATGGTATTACCTAGCACTTTTAATTCTGTAAATATCACTTTTGAGATGGGCTTGTCGTATTTCAGGTTAGGGTTGATGTCATAGTATCCTCCGTTTCCTCCTACTATAATGTGTCCGTTTTGTGATTTGTAGATGGAATTATGTACGAAGTCGGATGTTTGTAATCCATCGTTTTTTGAGTATGGAAGGCAGTGGAAAATGTATCCACGTCCATTGTTGTCAACTCTTATTTCAATCTGAGTGACTCCATCGGTCGTTACTACCCAGATATTTCGATTATTGTCTTCTGTAATTCCTTGTACGAAGTTTCCCTCCAGTCTGTTTGTCTTGTTTAAATAATAAATACTATCCTTGCGCATGTCGAATATGGTGAGTCCTTTTCGTCCTCCTATCCACAGCAAGTTTCTGCTGTCTACATATACACTGTTTTGGATGGTATCTTGTATGGATTGTGTATGTTTTCGGTTGTAGCGTATGCTTTTTATCTCCTGATTATCGGTGTCCATAACGTAGGTGCCTTTACAAGTTGCAATGTATAAGGATTTCTTTTGGTCGAAGAAGACATTCATGACATGTACGTCTGCAAGTTGTGAGTTTTGAGGGGTAAATGTGTGAAAATATCCGGTATGAGGATTAAAAACATGCAACCCGCATTTCAGGTTTCCTAAATATAGGTTCCCTTTATGGTCTTCTGTGATACTCCATATACTGTTGTTGACGGGATTTTTGGGAAATTGGGCAGAAAAGGGCTGTTGATGAAAACTGTTATCCTGATAATAACCGAATCCATCAAGGTAGGTACCGACCCAGATTTTATTGTGGGTATCAATGTGCATGCAGGTGATTTTATTGCTGAAAGAATTATGTAATTCTTTCTTGAATATCTTGACTTCTCCTTGGGGATCTATTCGATAGATACCGTCTCCGTCGGTACCAATCCATAAATTATGTTCGTGATCTTCTATTTGGCAGGAGATATCATCGGCAGAAGGTAGTGAAGTTTTGGTAAAAGAGAAAAAGTGAGGATTGTAGTAAGATACTCCGTTGCGCATTGTACCTACCCACATAGTATTTTCTTCATCCTGATAAAAACACCACACTTTGTTGCTACCTAACGAATAAGGAGACTGGTTCTGAGAAATATGCGTATACTGATGTGTTTGTTTGTCATAAATGCTGATGCCATCATATTCCAAGCCAATCCATACCTGATGAAAATTATCTTCACAAATACTGATGACTTTATTTTTCAGTAGCAGTGAAGTCTTTCCGATAGTGCTTAGTTTCCAACTATTGTCAGAATCATGAGTGAACAACCAGAGTCCTTCCGTATTTGAACTGTATACCCAAATATCAAGGTCACTGTCGACAAAAAGTTTGTAGTTTAAATGATTTTCGGTGCCTAGCTCTTTATTTAAAAAGAGGGTTGCGTATGTATGCTTGTTGAAAAGATCTGTGATGTGGAGGTGATTGTTTTTATCCACGTAGAAGAAACGGTCTTTTTGGGCACAGAAAAAGGTGATGTTTTCCGGTAAGTTGTTTATAGTATAAGTATGCCGATGTTGGGGTACATACACTTTCATGATTTTTCCATTGTAAGACCAGATATTCTTTTGTCCGTCAATTAAAATTTTTTGTGGGCTTGTATTGTCATGCAATTGATAATGCTGCAGTAAAGGTTGTGCATCGACAAATTGGTCCTTTTCTCTGTTATATACGAAATAATATCCATAGCGTTTTATCCAAATATGGTTTTCTTTATCCATCTGTATTTGTTCTACAGATGTAGCCAAGTTCAATCCATTTTCTGTGTTTAGGTATTGCTTGACATTGTATCCGTCAAAACGGTTGATGGCACTTTCTGTTACACACCCAAAGAATCCTTCATGATCTTTCAACATGTCTATGACTTCGTTGTCGGCAAGTCCATCGTGTACCGTAAGATGGCGGAACAAATAGCTGTCTTGGGCAAGTGTTATTTGGGCAAAGAGACAAAATAAGAATAGAATCAGTGCTTTCATGTATGAATGTATCTTTTTACGTGTATTCAATAAGGTCAGGTATCTTACGTGTAAAACCGCTTAAAAGTCAAATCCGGTTTTCACAAAAATAGTGAAATCTTCTCTCGGTCATTTATTTTTTGCAAAGATAATATTCATTTAAATTGTGCAAGTTCTTTCAGGGGGGGGTGAATGTTTAAAAATAGGGTATGAAATGTTGATTCTACAATCGGAGATATACTGTAATACATATCAGCCCCTGCAGTGAAGTATTCCCGTTTAACTTTGCAATTGAAAAAATCTTTGTTTTCTGTGTTCTTGGCGGTAGCCATTCGTTGAATGATGGATAGCAGCTGCTGGAACAAATAAGTTTTACTAAAATCATATATTATGAAAACAGTAAGTAAAAAAGTATTATTCTGTGGGGCATTTTCCTTCTGTGTGTTGGGAGGTATGCCACATGTATCAGCTGAGGTCCCTGGTTGTTTATGGGCAATGCAGCAGACAGCAAAAATTACAGGCGTTGTCTCGGATGCGGAAGGTCCTATTATTGGAGCTTCCGTAGTAGAAAAAGGAACAAGTAACGGAACGATTACCGACCTGGATGGTCGTTTTTCCTTGGATGTAAAACCTGGGACAATTCTCGTCATCAGTTATGTAGGATATGCCTCCCAGGAAGTAAAAGCTACCACCGGAGCGATGAAGATTACTTTGAAGGAAGACAATCAGATGTTGGATGAAGTGGTTGTAACAGCTTTGGGAATCAAACGGGAGAGAAAGGCTTTGGGATATGGAGTAGCCGAAGTAAAAGGTGAATCTCTTACTAAAGCAAAAGAAACCAATGTGATTAACTCAATGGCAGGACGTGTTCCAGGATTGGTTGTCAGCCAAACTGCCAGTGGTCCTTCTGGATCTACCCGTGTCATTTTGCGTGGTAGTACAGAAATGACAGGAAACAATCAGCCGTTGTATGTGATTGATGGTGTACCTTTGGATAATACAAATTACGGTAGTGCCGGTACGTATGGTGGATATGATTTGGGAGATGGAATATCCAGCATTAATCCGGATGACATTGAGAATATTTCAGTATTGAAAGGGCCTGCCGCTTCAGCATTGTATGGTAGCCGTGCCAGCCATGGTGTGATTCTTATTACCACCAAGAAAGCCGATGGAAAGGAGAAATTCAGTGTGGAGTACAATGGAACTTTGACAGTTGATACACAGTTGTCAAAATGGAATGATATTCAGCAGGTGTATGGTATGGGTAGTAATGGGACGTACAGCATTGATGCGGTTTCTAATACCAATACCAGTTGGGGAGCAAAAGCCGATGGTAAAAATATGTTGACCTATTTTGATGGGGTATCACGTCCGTATTTGATTATTCCTGACAATACTTCCGGCTTTTTCCGTACCGGTTTGACGGCTACTAATACCGCCATTATTACTTCCAATGCCGGTAAGACAGGAGTCCGTTTCTCTTATACAGACATGCGAAACAAGGATATCGTTCCAAAAACGAATATGAGCCGTAACAATTTTTCATTGCGTGCCAATACATCTTTGGCAAAAGTAGACCTGGATTTCAGCGTGAATTATACACGTGAGGATGTGAAGAATCGTCCGGCTATGGGAGACAGTAAGGCTAATATCGGAAAGAATCTGATGACATTAGCTACGACGTATAATCAAGAATGGCTGAAGACCTATCAGGATGAGAATGGAGATTATAGTAACTGGAACGGAATGGACCCGTATAATGTGAATCCATATTGGGGCGTATATAAGAACCAGAATACCTCCAAGAAAGATCAGTTCCGCTTGAATGGAAAAGCAATCTGGAACATTACGCCTCATTTGAAATTGCAGGGAACATTGGGCTCAGAAATGAACTGGTTTACCTTTGAAGACTATCAGGCACCGACGACTCCTGGATTCGAAGCAGGCCGTTTGCAGAACAGTGTTTTTGAAAACCGTATGTATAACTTTGAATTGCTGGCATTGTATAATAATACATGGGGAGATTTTGATTTTAGTGGAACGTTGGGTGGAAATATGTTTAAAGTAGATAATCTGACTACCGTAACCACCGCACAAGACATGCAGATTCGGGATGTAATTGCCTTGCTCAGTTTCAATGAAATTAGTGTAGAGCAGAACACCTATCGCAAACAGATTAATTCAGTTTATGGAGCTGTCAATCTGGGATGGAAACACATGGTATATTTTGATGCTACGTTGCGTGCTGATCAATCTTCAACTCTTCCGTTGAATAATAATTCTTATTTGTATCCATCGTTCTCAGGCAGTTTTATCTTCTCGGAAATTATCAATAAGAAAAATGTATTGCCGTATGGAAAAATTCGTATGTCGTGGGCACAAGTAGGTAGTGATACCAATCCGTATCAGCTGGGACTTCTTTATACGAAATCGAAATATACCTATCCCGGTTATACAATAGGATACATCAATAATAATACTGTTCCTAATAAAAATTTGAAGCCTACTAGAACAAATTCCTTTGAAGTTGGTTTGGAAACAAAGTTCTTGAATAATCGCATAGGTTTGGATTTTACATACTATTCTCAAGTTAGTAAGGACCAGATTATGGGAATGGCCAGTTCTTGGAGTTCTGGATATAACTATCGTTTGATTAATGCGGGTGAGATTGAAAATAAGGGTGTTGAAATTGCTTTGAATACCCGTTTGATTCAAACCAAAGACTTTTCATGGGATTTGAACCTGAACTTCTCCAAGAATAACAATAAGGTGAAGGAACTGGTTGACGGTATGGATATGTTTGAATTGGAAAAAGCTTCGTGGCTTGATGTACAAGTGGCAGCCAAGGTGGGTGAAAACTACGGTTCCATTATTGGTCCTGATTTTCAGCGTAACGAAAATGGAGATATCTTGATTGATTCTTCTACAGGTTTACCTATGTACGACAAGAGTGCACATGTGCTGGGTAATGCTTCTTGGGATTGGACTGGAGGTCTTGTCACAACGTTGGCTTATAAAAATTTGTCATTATCTGCTGTCTTTGATGTGAAAGTGGGAGCAGATCTTTATTCTATGTCTGCTCGTTCGGCCTATGAGTCTGGAAAGAGCTTGGCTACGTTGGAAGGTCGTGAAGAATGGTATCGTTCCGAAGAACAACGTAAGGCTGCTGGTTTGCCCAAGGGATCACCCGATTGGAAACCTACAGGTGGTTTCATTGCTCCGGGTGTAATTGACAATGGGGATGGAACTTATCGTCCTAATGATATCTATATTAATCCCGAGGATTATTGGATGAGTGTATGTAGAAATGCTCCTTCCATGTTTATTTATGATAATTCGTATGTAAAATGTCGTGAGTTGACTTTGACTTACCAGTTCCCGAAGAAGCTTCTTAAGAATGTGGTGGACAACCTGACCATTTCGTTTGTGGCACGCAACCCGTTCATCGTGTATAAAAACATTCCTAATATAGACCCGGATTCGAACTATAACAATACAACGGGTATGGGATTGGAATATGGTTCGTTACCTTCACGTAAAAGCTATGGATTCAATGTGAATATTAAATTCTGATTGGAATTGAATGGTTACTTTAAATAAAATAGATATGAAATACAATAAATCAATTTTGGCGATGCTGTTGGCTGCATGTTCTTTTTCTTTTAATGCTTGCAGCGATAGTTATCTGGAGGATATGAACACAGACCCGTCTAAAGCTGATGTGATTGATCCCAATGCACAGCTTACTACTGCAGAATTGCAGACATACGGACGGCTGGATATGGTAGATATTTTCAGAAATTACTTGTATGCATTTAATCAGCAGTTCATGGGGTGCTGGAATACAACTTTTCATGGTGGCCGTCATTTTATCGACAACAATGTTATGGGATATGGATGGACTTTAGGCTACACGGGGGCAGTAGCGAATCTGGTAGATGCTGAATATCGTACGAAGGATGACCCGGAAAAGGTGAATATCAATGCGGCTTTGAATATTTTTTATGTGTATACGATGTCCGTCATGACCGATTTGTATGGGGATGTACCTTATAGTGAAGCAGGAAAAGGTTATTTGGAAAGCATCTTTACTCCTCGTTATGATGAGCAGAAAGATATATACGACAGTTTCTTTACAGTGTTGAGTAAGGCTGTTGCACAGTTTGACCCGACGAAGGACGAGATAACCAGTGATGTCATTTATGATGGTGACATTCAGAAGTGGAAAAAATTTGCCAATTCTCTTCGATTGCGCTTTGCCATGAGAATCTCCAATGTAGATCCGGAAAGAGCTCAACGGGAATTTGAGAGTGCATTGCAGGCTGACGGAGGTGTATTTGAAAGTGCGAGTGACGATGCTTTGATTAAGTATATGGAGATTTCATATAGCTTTGGTTCGGAGTCATATTCTGATTATCGAGGTAATGCATTGTCTAAATTGCTCTATGGAAACGATCCGGCTAACAATCCGACTTATTTGTGCTCTACTTTCTTTAACCAGTTGTATGACACCGGTGACCCACGTACGTTCAGAATTGCCCGTTGTTATTATGACGGACTGATGAGTACGACTAGTCCTGATAATCGGGTGGATTTGACCGACGAGATGATTGAAAAAGGTATTGCTTTTCAACCTTGTGTACCAGGTGCATTCTCTTGGGAACCTTGGCCTACAGGATATGACAGTGATATTTTAAAGGAAATGGCTAAAAACAATCCGAGTATTACCTATACTGTGGCACGTGAGGTAGAGCCGAAGTTGGCAACAACTTTTCTGAAGAGTGACAATCCGGGAGTTGTGATGACTTATTCCGAAGTCATGTTTTTGATGGCAGAAGCTGTATTAAAAGGATGGAATGTAGGATCAATGTCCGTAGAGGAATATTATAAGCGTGGAGTTAGGGAAGCCATGAGTTTCCTTTCTGCTCATTACGATTGTGAACCGATTACCGATGAAGAGTTTAATGAATATTATAGCAATAATCCAATTGGTTATACCAATGAGCAGCGAATGAAATCAATCAATACCCAGGCTTGGATTCTGCATTTCCTGAATCCGTCTGAATGTTGGGCCAACCTCAGACGTTCCGGTTATCCGGTCTTGAAATCGCCTGCTGAATATGGATTTGAGCAATACTTGACAGATGGAAAGGAAATTCCAGTGCGTTTCTGTTATCCTATCCTGGAGTCTTCTTACAATAAGCAGAATTATGACGAAGCCTTGCAGCGGATGGGTGGTAAAGACAGCTGGTATAGCCATGTATGGTGGGATACTGAAGATTAAGATAACATTTAAATAAGAAAGATATGAAAAAGATATATTTAATGCTTATGGCTTTTTTGGCCATGGGATTGTTGGGCATTTCATGCAAAGAGGAAGAACCTTTCTCAACCATCACGGAGGATGATTATCCTCAGATTCTGGACCCTGTATTTCCGGATTGGGTAAATGGGGAGCCTGCTGTTATTTCACAGATAAGTCATGGTGCCAACTTTACGATGAAGTTGACTGTGACACCTTCTGATTATACGGATGTGACTTGGCTGATTGATGGAGTGGAAGTACAGAAAGGTACCGAAATAGATATTCCGTTGGAGGCAGGTACCTATTCCCTGAAAGTTGTTGCAACTACAACGAAAGGACAGTCTACTTCCAGAGAAGGAAAGATTGTGGTAAGTCCGCTTCAGGGAGAACCTTGGACGGAAGAAGTGAATCTGGAACGTATTGTGGCGCAAGGCTCACGGGCACGGCTATATGGCGTGAATCTGATTGTAGTAAAGAATGTGGTTATTGGAGAAACACAAGCTCCGGTGGTAGGAGTTGGTAGTGATGAAAATGGAAACTATATTGAATACGATGTGCCGGAAAACGTGGCAAGTGGAACTTATCGTATTAGTCTGATGGATATAGAAGGAAATCGTTACGGAGGCAATATGCTGACGGTATCTGATACTCCTGTGATAACAGACGGATTTAAGCGCACCAATGCGGGAAATGAATGGGTAATGACAGGTATCAATCTGGATAAAATAGCTTCTCTTAATGTAAATGGGGAGTCTGTATCCGATTTTGTACGTCAGAGTAACACTGAGATTGCAATTGTTTGTCCTTCTCTTTCTGATGGAGAATATACGCTGAAAGGGGTGGATGTGAACGGAGAAAATATTCGGTTCTATTCGGAAAAAGAATTATGTACGGAGGTTTCATTTGCTGTTACAAGAGCTATGGTACTTTGGGAAGGTCATCATTATGTGTCATGGGATTATGAAGATGGAAATCCGAATAAGACATTCAATCTGATTCCTCTTGATAGATTCAATTCCATTGTAGCAGGAAGTAAGATGAGTATTTATTATTCAGTAGCTCCTGAAGCAGAATATCATCAGATACGTACGACAACTGGTTATTGGAATGATTTGCCGGGTACCTCTGTAATTGAATTCCAGGAAGATGGTGTGGTGGAAATAGTGCTTACTCAGGAAATCTTGTCGAAGATTCTGGCTGAGGATGGATTCCTCTGTGTAGGACATGGGTATTATGTGGATAAAGTGACTTTGGAATAATTAAGTGCTTGAAGAAATATATGTGTCAAATGTTTTAAATTGTAATAGAGAATGTTGTATATGAAACATATTGCATTGTTTTTACTGTTTTTGGTAGGCTGGATGTGCGTTTCTTGTTCTGAGGAAAAGGAACAGGTCGTTATGCCAGCCCTTGTGGAGACCTCTCCTGCCGACGGGGCGGAGGAAGTGGATTTTAATCTAGCTGAAATCACATTGACTTTTAATGAAGCAATGCAAACCGAAACGTCCGATTTCAGTCAGATTTTGCTGAAACCGGATGGTGAATTGAAAAATGTCAGATTTGATGGAGAAAAGGTGATTCTTGAGGTGGCTGGTCTTGCTCCTGGCACTCGTTACACATTACAGATTCCTCAAGGTGTGTTGGTGGATGAGTTTAAGAATAGCGTGGAGGTGAAGATCAGTTTTACGACTCAATCCTCATCTACAGATTACGAACCTGACATGACTGGGGTAGAGCACGATGCGTTTGCTTTATTCAAGAACATCAAGGTGGGATGGAACTTGGGAAATTCCTTGGAAAGTTATAATGAAGGATTGTCTGATCACATGGATGCGGAAACTTCATGGGGAAATCCCAAGGTAACAAAAGAAATGATTGATGCCGTGAAAAAAGCTGGATTCAATGCCGTGCGCATTCCGGTCAGATGGTATCCGCATGTCACAGACCAAAGTACGATGAGTGAAGTTCGTTTTGACTGGCTGAACCGGGTGAAGGAAGTGGTAGACTATTGTATAGACAATGACATGTATGTAATTCTGAACACACATCATGAAGATTGGCTGGAAAGTCACCCTTTGAGAGCTGAGGCGGAACAAGTGCTGAATAAAGAAAGAAACTTGTGGCGTTCTATTGCAATGTATTTCCGTGATTATGATGAACATCTGATTTTCTCCGGTACCAATGAGGTGGAAATCAATTGGCAAGCGCCGACTGTGGAAAATTTGGAAGTGCAGAACAGTTTTAACCAATGTTTTGTAGATGCCGTACGTACTACTGGAGGAAAGAATTATTACCGCAATCTAATTATTCAAACTTATGCAACGAATCCGGATTATGCATTCGATGGATTGAACTTTCCTACGGATGTTGTGGAAAACAGAATAGCCATAGAGTTTCATTTCTATCGCCCGGCTGGTTATTCTTATATGGATTTTGCGGACTATACAGAGTCTGTATATTTCTGGGGAAAAGATTTTATTCAGTATAATACGGGTGTGTCAAATGAACAGGAGGATTATGTAGATGGACTGTTTGGTAAGATTAAGCAGTCCTGGGTGGATAAAGGATATCCTGTAGTAATGGGTGAATATGGTGCTGTGACTACTGTGAACAGTTCAATTGGACATGAAACGGAACAGATTGCTTCTCGTGCATATTATATGGAGTATGTGACACGGGCAGCCAGAGCAAATGGAATTGTGCCTGTTGTTTGGGATAACGGAAGTTTCAATACTGTTCCTGATTTTACAAATGAATATTTTGGGTTGTTTGACAGGAATAATGGAATGGCTACCGATGAGGTTTCCAAAGCCATGTTGGAAGGTATTATGAAAGGTTGTGATACGGAATATCCATTTTAGATAGAAGAACTGTATGAGAAAACTGATATTTTTTATTCTGTGGACCGTTTCATTTGTAGGAGGTTATGCCTCTTCGCAAAAGGTTTTTGAGATTAAACGAGGTATCAACCTGAGCCATTGGCTGTCGCAGCGGATTGAGAACGGCCTTTCCATACAGAAGGGAATGAACGAGACGGATTTTAACCGGATTGCCCGGGCTGGATTCGACCATGTACGCTTGCCGATTGATGAAGAAGTGTTGTGGCATGAAAACGGTGAAAAGGACAAAGAGGCGTTTTCTTATCTGCATAAAGGTATCCAGTGGGCACTGCAGAACGATTTGAAGGTGATTGTAGACCTGCATATTGTGCGTTCGCATTATTTCAATGCCGGTCATGACGGCAAGAAGAACCTTTTGTGGGAAAGTGCGGAAGCCCAGGACCATTTTCTTCAGCTTTGGCAGGAACTGGTACAGGAACTGAAAGAATATCCTACTTCCGAGGTGGCTTATGAGATTATGAATGAGCCTACCGCTCCCAATCATGAGGACTGGAACAAGCTGGTAGAGAAAGCGTATCAGGTGATTCGAAAGGAGGAAAAGGAAAGAGTCTTGGTCATCGGTTCCAATATGTGGCAGGGGGTGTACACTTTCCCGTTTCTGAAAGTGCCCAAGGGCGATGGGAATATCTTGTTGAGCTGCCATTTCTATGAGCCGTTCTTGTTGAGCCATTATCGGGCCAGTTGGACGGAATTTGGCAACTACCAGGGTCCCGTGTATTATCCGGGAGAATTGGTTACCAAGCAAGAGTTTGAGGCGTTGTCTGAAGCTGACCAGAAATTAACGAAACGTTTCCGTGGAATGGTCTGGGACAAGGCGATGCTGGCTGCTTACCTGTCAAAGGCAAAGCAGGTGGCTGATGAAAAAGGCTTGAATCTGTATTGCGGTGAATTCGGTGTGTATGAGAAAGCGCCCAAGGCCGATGCTTTGAGATGGTTCAAGGATGTGATTTCCGTATTTGACAGTCTGCATATCGCCTGGTCTATATGGGATTACAAAGATAGCTTTGGTGCGTTCACTCCGCAGGGACTTCCTAAGAAAGAATTGATGCATACCTTGATGTCGGGTAGCGGCAAGAAGATTGAAGTGGGAGGTATGCCTCTCTATCTGGATGTTCGGAAACCGTTGGAACTTCGTGTGAAAGATGCTTTGAGTCGAATGACGTTGGAAGAGAAAACTCGTTTGAGCTACGCCGACGGACGATTCAGTACACCGGGATGTGCCCGTTTGGGCATTCCGGGGCTGATGTACTCTGACGGCCCTCATGGAGTACGTGCAGAAATTTGTTGGAACAGCTGGGATTATGCCGGTTGGACCAACGACAGCTGTACTGCTTTTCCGGCGCTGACTTGTCTGGCTTCTACCTGGAATCCTTCTTTGTCGAAGAAATATGGATTGGCTATCGGAGAAGAAGCTCGTTTTCGTCATAAAAATGTGTTGTTGGGTCCGGGTGTGAATATTTACCGGACTCCGCTGAACGGACGCAACTTTGAATACATGGGCGAAGATCCTTTTCTGGCCGCCCGTATGTGTGTGCCTTATATCCAGGGAGTACAGGAGAACGGAGTGGCCGCCTGTGTGAAACATTATGCTTTGAACAATCAGGAGCACTGGCGGAATCACATTGATGTGCAGGTCAGTGACCGGGCCTTGTATGAGATTTACCTTCCGGCCTTTAAGGCAGCAGTGGAAGAAGGGAAAGTCTGGAGCATCATGGGGGCCTACAACAAGGTGAGAGGTACACATGCTGCACATAACAAGTTGTTGAACAACGATATCCTGAAGGGAGAATGGAAGTTCGACGGCTGTGTGGTAACCGACTGGGGAGCTGCTCACGACACGTATGAGGCTGCGATGAACGGACTGGACCTTGAACTGGGGACCTTTACCAATGGATTGACTTCCAATTCCGATCAGGGATATGACAACTATTATTTAGGTAGTGCCTATCTTCGGATGGTCAAGGAAGGTAAGGTACCCATGAGTGTAGTCGATGACAAGGCTTCCCGGGTGTTGCGACTGATTTTCCGTACAGCCATGAACGCAGACGGTCAATTTGGCGCCATGTCCAATGATTCCCATTATGAGACCGCCTACCAGGTGGCTACGGAGGGGGTAGTATTATTGAAGAATCAGTCCGTATTTAAAGGAGAATCTTTATTACCTTTGAAGCAGGGAAAGTATAAACACATTCTGGTGGTGGGTGACAACGCCGTTCGGAACCTGATGGCAGGAGGCGGTTCTTCAGAATTGAAACCGAAGATGGTGATTACTCCGCTGGAGGCCTTGGTGAAAGAGTTGGGTAGTGATTGTGTGACTTTCTCTCAAGGATACATGGCCGGCCGGCCGATGTTCGACCGCGCAGATGTGATTCCTCAGTCGGTTGCCGATTCGCTTTACAATGCCGCCATTGAAGAAGCTCGTAAAGCCGATTTGGTCATCTTTATGGGAGGTCTAAACAAGAACTACCAGCAGGATTGTGAAGGAGAAGACCGTCGCGCCTACGAATTGCCTTATGGACAAGATCGTTTGATTGAAGGGCTGTTGAAAGCCAACAAGAAGCTCGTAGTGGTATTGACCAGCGGAAATGCAGTAGCCATGCCTTGGTTGAAGGAGGTACCCTCATTGGTACAGTCTTGGTATCTGGGCTCTATTGGTGGTAAGGCACTTGCCGATGTGCTGTTGGGCGAGGTGACTCCGAGTGGAAAGCTGCCGTTCTCTTATCCGGCCAAGCTGGAAGATTGTCCGGCACATTATTATGGAGAACTCAGTTATCCGGGCGACAGCATCCGTCAGGAATACAAGGAAGACATCCTGGTGGGCTATCGCTGGTATGATACGAAACATATCCAGCCGCTGTTTCCGTTTGGGTATGGCTTGAGTTATACGCAGTTTGAATATGGTAAACCGGTCATTTCTGCCCGTGAGATGAAAGGTGATGACGTATTAGAAATCCGATGCAACGTGAAGAACGTGGGAAGTGTGGCTGGAAAGGAAATCGTACAGCTGTATATCGGGGATGAAAAATGTCGTGTACTGCGTCCGGTGAAAGAGTTGAAAGATTTCTATAAAGTCGCTCTTCAGCCCGGTGAGGAAAGAGAGGTTGTATTTACCGTGGACAAAGAGGATTTGATGTTCTTCGATGACCAGCTCCATGATTGGGTGGCTGAACCGGGTAAGTTTAAAGCGTACATCGGAAGTTCTTCCAAAGATATCAAGGGAGTGGTAGAGTTTGAACTGAAATAAGACGAGACCTTTTGAAAAACAAGAAACTAAAACTTTAGATGCCATGAATTTACTAAGAAATGTGATTTTAGCCTCAGTGATTGGCACTGGGATGTGTATGGCAGACAACGTACACAGCATAAAGCCGGCCATTCCGGTAGATAAAACCATTGAAGCCAATATTCAGAAATGGCTGGATAAAATGACTTTGGAAGAAAAAATCGGTCAGATGTGTGAGATTACGGTGGATGTCATCACTGATTTTGAGGCCACCCAGAAAAATGGCTTTACACTCAGCGAGGCGCAGCTGGATACGGTGATTGGCAAATATAAAGTCGGGTCTATTCTGAATGTACCTTTGAGCGTAGCACAGAAGAAGGAGACTTGGGCGAAGATGATTAAACGCATACAGGAAGTTTCCATGAAAGAAATCGGTATACCGTGCATCTATGGCGTAGACCAGATTCATGGTACGACCTACACGCTGGAGGGTACCTTGTTTCCGCAGGGAATCAATATGGGGGCTTCTTTCAACCGGGAATTGACCCGGAAAGGTGCGGAGATTTCGGCGTATGAAACCAAGGCCGGCTGTATTCCTTGGACGTATGCACCGGTGGTGGATTTGGGGCGCGATCCACGTTGGCCCAGAATGTGGGAGAATTACGGAGAAGACTGTTATGTGAATGCCGAGATGGGAAAGGCTGCCGTAGAAGGGTTTCAGGGTACGGACCCGAACCACATCGGAGAGTATCAGGTGGCTGCCTGCCTGAAGCATTACATGGGTTATGGAGTACCGGTATCCGGAAAAGACCGTACGCCGTCTTCCATTTCTCGCAGTGACATGCGGGAAAAGCATTTTGCTCCTTTCCTAGCGGCCATTCGTCAAGGGGCCTTGAGTGTGATGGTCAATTCGGGGGTGGACAATGGTATGCCTTTCCACGCCAACCGTGAGTTGCTGACCGAGTGGTTGAAAGAAGGATTGAACTGGGATGGGATGATTGTAACCGACTGGGCCGACATCAATAATCTCTGCACCCGCGACCACATTGCGGCTACCAAGAAAGAGGCTATCAAGATTGCCATCAATGCCGGGATTGACATGTCGATGGTGCCTTATGAGGTGAGCTTCTGTACGTATTTGAAAGAACTGGTGGAAGAAGGGGAAGTACCGATGAGCCGAATCAATGATGCGGTGGCGCGTGTGCTGCGTTTAAAGTATCGGTTGGGTTTGTTTGACCATCCTTACTGGGACATCAAGAAATTCGATAAGTTTGGTTCTGCGGAATTTGCCAAGGTAGCGCTTCAGGCGGCAGAAGAATCGGAAGTCTTGTTGAAGAACGAACAGAATGTATTGCCTGTGAAAGTGGGTAAGAAGATTCTGCTGACAGGTCCTAATGCCAACTCCATGCGTTGCCTGAATGGAGGCTGGTCGTATAGTTGGCAGGGTAACAAAGCTGATGAGTGTGCTGGTGCCTATAATACCATTTATGAGGCTTTGTGCCACAAGTATGGGAAAGCGAATGTGGTGTACGAACCGGGAGTGACTTATGCAAGCTCTGACCCGAAGGCCGTGACGAACCAGAACGACAACTGGTGGGCAGAGAATGAACCGGAGATTGAGAAAGCCGTAGCGGCTGCCGCCAATGTGGATGTCATCGTGGCTTGCATCGGCGAGAATTCGTATTGCGAAACACCGGGAAACCTGACGGATTTGACGCTTTCTGCCAACCAGCGAAATCTGGTGAAAGCACTTGCCAAGACGGGTAAACCGATTGTGCTGGTTCTGAATCAGGGACGTCCGCGTATCATTAATGACATCGAACCTTTGGCTCAGGGAGTGATCAATGTGATGCTGCCGAGCAACTATGGAGCCGATGCATTGGCCAACCTGATGGCGGGAGATGCCAACTTCAGTGCAAAGATGCCTTTCACTTATCCGAAGTATATCAATGCCATCGCTACTTATGACTATAAGCCTTGTGAAAACATGGGACAGATGGGAGGAAACTATAATTATGATTCCGTGATGGATGTACAATGGCCGTTTGGATTCGGATTAAGCTATACGACGTTTACATACAGTAACCTGAAGGTGGACAAGACTTCCTTTACGGCAGACGACGAGCTGACTGTTTCTGTGGATGTCACGAACTCTGGCAAGGTGGCTGGGAAAGAAGCGGTATTGTTATATTCCAAGGACTTGGTGGCGAGCAGTACTCCCGATAACCTCCGCTTGCGCAATTTTGAGAAAGTATCGCTGAATCCGGGCGAAACCAAGACCTTGACGATGAAAATAAAAGGCAGTGACTTGGCTTTTGTGGGTTATGACGGAAAATGGCGTCTTGAAAAAGGCGATTTTAAAATAAAATGTGGTAACTTGTGGGCAGATATTCATTGTGCTGAAACAAAGCTATGGGAAACTGCTAATAAATAAATCTATGAGGTATGGTGTTTGGCTATTGGGCTTGGCTTTTCTGGGCTGTGCCCGTCCCGATTTTCGGGATTCGTCTTTGCCTTCCGACCAGCGTGCCGACCTGCTTTTGCAGGAGCTGACGTTGGAAGAAAAGGTCTCTTTGATGATGGACACATCGAAGCCAGTAGAACGGCTGGGTATAAAACCGTATAACTGGTGGAATGAAGCGCTGCATGGGGTGGCCCGTGCCGGACTGGCTACGGTCTTTCCGCAGCCGATAGGCATGGCAGCATCTTTTGACGATTCTTTGGTGTATAAGGTATTTACGGCGGTGTCGGATGAGGCGCGGGCGAAAAATACTTATTACGTGCAACATGACAGTTACAAGAGATACCAGGGACTGACAATGTGGACGCCGACGGTAAACATTTACCGTGACCCGCGTTGGGGAAGAGGGATTGAAACCTACGGCGAAGACCCTTTTCTGACAAGTAAGATGGGGGTAATGGTGGTCAAAGGTTTGCAGGGAGAAACCGACGGGAAGTACGACAAGCTGTATGCCTGTGCCAAACACTTTGCGGTACACTCGGGTCCGGAGTGGAACCGCCACTCTTTTGACGTGGAAGACTTGCCCCTTCGGGATTTGTATGAGACTTATTTGCCGGCTTTCAAGGCCCTGGTACAAGATGCCGGGGTAAAGGAGGTGATGTGTGCGTACAACCGTTTTGAAGGGGAGCCTTGTTGTGGCAGCAACCGGCTGCTGACGCAGATTCTGCGGGAAGAGTGGGGATTCGACGGCATCATTTTGAGTGACTGCTGGGCCATCAATGATTTTTTTGATGAGAAAGGACATCGCACGCACAAGGACGCACCTTCGGCTGCTTCAGCGGCCGTACTGAGTGGTACGGACCTGGAATGTGGCTCTACGTATGAATCGCTGGTAGAAGCCGCCCGGAAAAAACAGATTGACGAGAAGGTCATCGACAAGTCGGTCAAGCGGTTGCTGAAGGCCCGTTTCGACTTGGGTGAGATGGATGATCCGGATAAAGTGTCATGGACCAAGATTCCTTTCTCGGTCGTAGCTTCTGCAGCGCACGATTCACTGGCGCTGCGGATGGCGCGGGAATCCATGACGTTGTTGCTGAACAAGCACCGGGTGCTTCCGTTGAAGCGCGGTGGACTGACTGTGGCGGTCATGGGACCGAATGCCAAAGACTCGGTCATGATGTGGGGAAATTACAACGGAGTACCTTCTCATACGGTGACCATTCTGGAGGGGATTCGGTCGGCACTTGGAAAAGATGATAAACTGATTTATGAACAGGGTTGTCCGTGGGTCGGCGATGAATTGCTGGAAAGTGTGTTCAGTGAGTGCCAGTCGGAAGGGCGGCCGGGTTTCACGGCGCGTTATTGGAACAATGTGAACCACGAAGGTAAGGTAGATGTAAAGACGAGGGTGATGACACCGTTCAATTTCTGTACGTCGGGAGCTACGGTGTTTGCACCGGGTGTGAACCTGACGGATTTTTCGGCTACGTATAATGCCACGTATGTGCCCAAGGCATCAGGAGAGATTGTGCTGGATGTGTATAGTTATGGCAAGGGCAGATTGCTGGTCAACCGGAAGGAGGTGATGAAGTATCATAATGTGCACGGAGGCAACAAGCAGTCTTGTACGCTGCAGGTAGAAGCCGGAAAGAAATACGACATCGAACTTCAGTTTGAATACCTGCAAAGTGATGCGCAGTTGAACTTCGACCTGGGCTTTAAGCGGAAAGTGGATGTAGCCCGGTCGGTTCAGGCCGTCCAGAATGCCGATGTGGTAGTCTTTGTGGGAGGTATTTCCCCGAGTCTGGAAGGCGAAGAGATGGGCGTGGATTTGCCGGGCTTCCGGAAGGGAGACCGTACTAGCATCGAATTGCCGGAAGTGCAGCGGGAATTGCTGGCAGCCTTGCACCGGGCCGGAAAGAAGGTGGTGTTGGTGAACTGTTCCGGCTCGCCCATCGGACTGGTGCCGGAAACGGAGACGTGTGAGGCCATCTTGCAGGCATGGTATCCGGGGCAGCAGGGCGGTAAGGCCGTGGCCGAAGTGTTGTTTGGAGATTACAATCCAGCCGGACGCTTGCCGGTCACTTTCTACCGGAATACGGAGCAGTTGCCCGATTTTGAGGATTACAATATGAAGGGACGTACCTATCGTTTCATGACGGAAAAACCGCTTTTCCCCTTTGGGTATGGGTTGAGCTATACTACCTTTAAGTATGGCACGGCTACTTTCAATGCACAGACGATAGGCAGTGACGACAATCTGACGGTGACTGTACCGGTTTCGAATGTCGGTAGTCGCGACGGGGAAGAAGTAGTACAGGTTTATCTGAATAAGGTGGGCGACGAAGGAGGTCCGGTGAAGACCTTGCGAGCCTTCAAACGGGTGTTTGTTCCGGCTGGAAAGACTGCAAATGTGCGTATTACCTTGTCAAAGAAAGACCTGGAGTGGTGGAATGAAACGACTCACAGCATCCAGTTCTGCCCGGGTGAATATCAGGTATGGATTGGAAGCAGTTCCGATGAAAAGGACCTGAGCAAGTATGCGATTACGTTGAAGTGAGGAATTCCCGATAAATACAATGCAGGGCGGTGTCCGGTTTGCCAGACGCCGCCTTCTTTTTTGCAGAACGAAAGGCTCAGAGAATCAGTTCATAATCCACGATTCCCAGCCATTTGCCGAATTTGCGGCCCACTTCCCGGAAGCTGGACACCTTTTCAAAGCCCAGTTTCTCGTGCAGGGCATAGCTGGCCTCGTTGCCTTCGGTGATGCAGGCAATCAAGGCATGCAGTCCGCAGCGACGGCATTCTTCTATCAGGTGTTGCATCAATTCGGTACCCAGTCCCTTTCCCGTAGAGGAAGGTGCCAGGTAAATGGTGGTCTCCACACTCTGGTTGTAAGCCGCCTTCTCTTTCCATCCATGTACGTAGCAGTAACCGGCAATCTGTCCTTCCACCTCGTACACGAAATAGGGGTATTGGCTACTGATGGTCTGGATGCGGGTCCACATCTCTTCTTCGCTCACCGGTTCCAGTTCAAAGGTGATGGTGGTGTGTGTGATGTAATGGTTGTAGATGGCGGTAATGGCCGGAGCATCTTCTTTGCATACTTTCCGAATCATAATTTAAAGAATCAATCCTAGTGTAAGTAATAATCCAAAAATGAGCATGTTGCGTGAAGTCTCTCCCAAGATGCCGTTCAGGGCTTTCCCGCGGTAGATACGGGCCATGTGCTGGGTGGTCAGGATGTGCGGAATGAGGTACAGCTGCGGAAGCAGTACGGCATAGATTTTTCCGATACGCAGGAAATAGAAGCAGCACCAGCAGGCCGCCAGTCCCAGCAGGAAATACAGAATCAGTCCGGCTTTGGCACCCAACCGCACTACCAGCGTTTTCTTCCCGCTCACTGCATCCTGTTCCCTGTCGCGGAAATTATTAATCATCAGCAGGGTGTCGATGAGAAGCCCACAGGCCAGTGAGGTGAGAGTGACCGCCGTGTTCCAGTCGTGTGCCATGACATAGTAGGTACATCCCACGGGCACGAAGCCGAAGAAGACGAGCACCATCAGGTCGCCCCATCCGTGGTAAGCCAGCGGATACGGTCCGGCGGTATAGAGGAAGGCAAAAATCATGCAGGCAATGCCGACCGGAATCATTTCCAGTCCCCCGTAGTAAAGCAGGCAAAGTCCGGTGATTCCTGCCAGCAGGGTGGTACAGACTATGCCGGCCTTCATGGCCTGCGGACTGATCCATCCTTGGGCACAGGCACGTTCCGGTCCGAGACGGTCTTCGCGGTCGCTGCCTTTCAGAAAGTCGAACAGGTCGTTGATGAAGTTGGCGTCAATCTGCATCAGGAAGGCAAACAGAAAGCACAGCAAGGCCGGTACCAGCTGGAAGTGGCCGTAAATAAAGGCCAAGGCACAGCCAAGCATGACGGGGATGGCGGCTCCGGTCAAGGTCTTCGGACGGGCGGCCAGCAGCCACGCTTTAATAGAATTGGTTTTGACGTATGTCATGAAATCTGGATTTTTAGTTTTTCGTCCGGCAAAGTTAGGCATTTTTTTACGACCTTTGTCACGACCGGAAAGTTATATGTAGTTCAAAATGATGAAACGACTGAATTTGCTGGCAGGTAGCTTGCTGCTGATGAGCTTTCTGCTTTCCTCTTGTGCCACGGCGTCCTTTTCCAAGTATAAGGGAGTGGGACGTGTGAAACGGTATGATTTTTACAGTGCCCAGTTGCCCGACTCCTTCGACGGTTTCCGGGTAGCCTTTGCCTCCGACTTTCATTTCGAGAGCCGGTTTACCGCCCGTCGGTTGCCTGGTATGTGCCGGGCCCTCCGTTCGCTGGATGCGGACGTGCTGCTGTTGGGCGGCGATTACCGTGGACGCAACGGAGGAGATGTGACACAGCTTTTCCAGGCCTTGAAGACCGTGGAGACACCCTGTGGCACGTATGCCGTGATGGGCAACCACGAGCGCGGAGCGGCCGATTCGCTGGCACGGAAGGCCATGCGGGAGACAGGCGTGCGTTTGTTGGAGCACCGGGTGGATACCTTGTGGCGGGGAAAGGAATATATCTTGCTGTGCGGCATCCGTAATCCGTTCGATTTGAAGCAGAACGGGGTGTCGCCTACCTTGGCCTTGCGGGAAGAAGATTTTGTGTTGATGCTGGTGCACACCCCCGATTACGTGGAAGATGTGGATGTATCGCACACCGACCTGGCCCTGGCGGGACATACCCACGGAGGGCAGGTCAGCCTGTTCCGCCGGTGGACGCCGGCACATTTCTCCAAATACGGCAATCGTTTCCTGACGGGATTGAAACACAACCGTGCGGGCATTCCGGTGATTATTACTAACGGACTGGGTACGTCGCGCAAGGATGTGCGCCTCTTCACCCCGAGCGAGGTGGTGCTAGTGGTGTTACACAAAAAGAAATGATTAGCGGTAGAGCCCTTTTTCCTGAATGATTCTGAACACTTCCGGATGCAGGAAATAGCGCAGGTCTTTCCCTTCGCGGATACCCTGGCGGATGAAGGTCGAACTGATTTCGAGGAGGGGAGTCTGTACCACCCGGACATGAGGAGGAAGAGGAGTTGCATCCTCTAAGGGATAACCCCGACGCGGATAGACCAGAATGTGGTGACGGCGGATGATTTCCTCGGGCGACCGCCAACGGTCGAAAGCCTGCCAGTTGTCGGCTCCGATAATCAAGTGAAATTCCCGGTCGGGATAGCTCTCGGCCAGTTTGTCGAGGGTATGGATGGTGTACGAAGGGCGGGGTAATTGGAATTCAAAATCGGAAGCCCGGAAACGGGGATATCCGGCCACGGCGGCTTCTACCATTTCCAGTCGGAGATGGTCATCAAGCAGCGTCTCGTTCTGCTTGAACGGATTTTGAGGGGTGACCAGGAACCAGACTTCCTCCAGTCCTCCGTATTCACACAGGTAATTGGCCAGTGCCAGATGTCCTATGTGAATCGGGTTGAAGGAGCCTCCGAAAAGTCCGGTTTTTATCTGAGACTTTTCTTCCATTGGATATAGTTGAGAATCTGCCATATAGCCACCAGCAACATGGCGACGGCAATGATGTATTCTTCTTTGGCTACGGCCACTACGCCTACGGCAATGGCGGCCAGTCCGATGACGATGCAGAGCAGCGTCATCCAGCGCAGAACTTTTTTAGGATTTTTCGGCATAGTCGGATGGATTTAGTGTTGGAGAAAATGGCGGATGGTCTGCAAGGCTTCCGCTTTGGCCTTTTCCAAGTCGTCGTTGACAATCACCACGTCGAACTTATCGGCATAGTCCAGTTCGAAGGTGGCTTTTGCCAGACGGCTCTCGATGACTTCGGGCGCATCCGTACCTCGACCTGTCAGTCGCTTGCGGAGTTCCTCGATAGAAGGCGGCTGGATGAAGACCGACAAGGCCCGGTCGCCATAGAATTTCTTGATGTTGCATCCGCCCACCACGTCGACGTCGAAAATCACGTTCTGTCCGGCAGCGAGCTGCTTTTCCACCTGTGCCTTCAGGGTGCCGTAGAAACGGTCCTTGTACACTTCCTCGTATTCCAGAAACTCGTTATTGGCAATGCGCTGCTTGAATTCTTCCGGAGTCAGGAAGAAATATTCCACGCCGTTCTGTTCTGTGCCACGGGGAGCGCGGCTGGTGGCCGAGATGGAAAATGCCAGGTTCAGGTTCTGTGTCAGCAAGTAATTGATGATGGTGGACTTGCCGGAGCCGGAAGGGGCTGAAAAGATGATAAGTTTTCCTGCCATATTTTTTTACATTACGTTCAACACTTGTTCCTTGATTTGTTCCAGTTCGTCTTTCATCTGCACCACGAGGTTCTGCATCTCGGCATGGTTCGACTTGCTGCCGGTGGTGTTGATTTCGCGGCCCATTTCCTGTGCGATGAAGCCCAGCTTCTTGCCTTGTCCGTGTCCGCCCGCCATGGTTTCGCGGAAATATTTCAGGTGGTTGGCCAGACGCTGTTTTTCTTCGTTGATGTCCAGTTTCTCGATGTAGTAAATCAGTTCCTGTTCCAGACGGTTCTTGTCGTAATCAATGCTCAGGGTCTTTTCCAGCGCGTCGGTGATGCGTTCCCGGATTTTGGTCACACGTTCTTTCTCGTACGGTTCGATGGACTTCAGCAGCCGTTCGATGTTGTTCAGCTTTTCCGTGAATTTCTTTTCGAGGGCGGCGCCTTCCTGTTTGCGGAAATCCACCAGGTGCTGCAAAGCCTCTTCGATGGTCTGTTTGGCCACGGTCCATTCCTCATCCGACAGTTCCTGCACGTCCACGCGCGTCAGCACGTCGGGCATGCGCAGCAGGGTGGCGAACCAGTCTTCCGGCAACGGAATGTGGCAGGTTTCAGAAATGGTTTTTATCTGGTTGTAATAGTTTTCTACGAGAGCGGTATTGATGGGAGTGGCCGATTCGGCGGCGTCTTTTTCCACCCATATACAGAAATCCACTTTCCCGCGTTCCAGGGTCTGCGTAATCAGGTTGCGGATTTCCATTTCTTTTTCACGATACAATGGAGCGATGCGTGTGGACAAGTCCATTGCTTTGCTGTTCAACGATTTGATTTCTACGTTGATTTTTTTGTCTCCGAAGGCGGTGGTTGCTTTGCCGTATCCGGTCATTGACTGTATCATAACTCCTTTTGTTTTTTAATCATTTGAGTGCAAAGGTAGGAAAAATCTGCATAAAGCGTAAACGGCTGTGTAAAAAACGTATGAAATCGCTCTGCGACGGGTAGATAAAGCCTGATAACCCCGTGGAAATAAGTTTGTTTTTCCTTGTCTGTTTTTCCAGGGATACCTGCATTTTCTCTGTCCCACACTGTGAAATACAAAAACCACAGTGTGGGATACATATTTCACAGTGTGGAATACAAATCCCGCATTGTGGAACAGAGAATGTTTGGTGGCATTTGGAGGAATGTTTGCGGAAGTTTCCGGTTTTGCGAACCGGGAGATTGGAATTTATGCAGGTCGGTTGGTCTTTCGGAAAGGCTTTGTCACTTTCTGTTCCTTTTTTCGTGAGAGAGTGAGAAGAAAAGTGTATATTTGCAGACTAATATATAATTGTATTGAATTTAATTATGTCGTGCATTTTACATATTGAAACGTCGACGGAAGTCTGCTCGGTGGCAGTGAGCCAGGACGGGGCTTCCATTTTCTCGAAAGAAGATTTTAACGGCCCTTCGCATGCGACTGTGCTGGGAGTATTTGTAGATGAAGCCTTGTCGTTTGCCGACAGCCATGCCATTCCGGTGGATGCGGTAGCGGTGAGCTGTGGTCCGGGTTCCTATACGGGACTGCGTATCGGGGTTTCCATGGCGAAGGGAATCTGCTACGGACGGAACATTCCGCTGATTGGGCTTCCTACGCTGGAGGTGATGTGCGTGCCGGTACTGCTGGCTCACGACCTGCCGGAAGATGCCTTGCTTTGCCCGATGATTGATGCACGCCGGATGGAAGTGTATGCGGCGGTGTACAACCGTGCCCTGAAGGTACAGCGTGAAATCGGTGCAGACATCGTAGATGAAAATTCGTATGCCGAGTTCTTGGAAAAGCATCCGGTATATTTCTTTGGCAACGGGGCCGCTAAATGCAAGGAAAAACTGACGCATCCCAATGCGCATTTCCTGGAAAATATACATCCGCTGGCCAAATGGATGTTCCCGTTGGCTGAAAAGGCGATGGCTACACAGGATTTCAAGGATGTAGCTTATTTTGAACCTTTCTATCTCAAGGAATTTGTGGCCTCCAAGCCTAAAAAACTGTTGTAAGAGAACAGATGGAAAGTCGTAGAATGTGGAATAACTGATAATTTTATATGGAATATAATACCCAGCAGCGAAAATTACCACTTCCGGAATACGGAAGAAGTGTGCAGAACATGGTAGACCATGCCTTGACCATCGAGGATCGTGCGGAACGTCAACGGTGTGCCAATACCATCGTGAATATTATGGGAGGGATGTTTCCTCAATTGCGTGACATGGAAGATTTCCGCCGTAAGTTGTGGGATCATCTGGCTATCATGGCCGACTTTAAACTGGATATTGACTATCCGGTGGAAATCGTGAAGAAGGAAAGTCTGGAAGTGAAACCCGACCGGATTCCTTATTCGCCCAATGTGATTCGCTATCGCCATTATGGACGATTTATCCAGGATTTGATAAAAATTGCGGTAGATTATCCGGAAGGTGAAGAGAAAAAACAGTTGATTAAGTACATTGCCAACCACATGAAGAAAGATTACCTCAATTTTAACAAAGATGGGGTGGAAGACCAGAAAATTCTGGATGATTTGTGTGAACTGTCAGGCGGACGTATCAAACTGTCGGCCGATGAACTTCATCTGGTAGAGCAACGTACGGTAGGACCGCGTCGTCGGCAGATGAACAACAACCAGCAAAGAAAGAAATATTAATCAAAATCGGATACTATGGCTTCATTTGTAATCGAAGGAGGGCACAAACTGCAGGGGGAGATTGTGCCTCAGGGGGCTAAGAACGAAGTGCTGCAGGTGCTTTGTGCTACGTTGTTGACAGACGAGGAAGTGATTATCGGAAACATTCCGAATATTCTGGATGTCAATAACCTGATACAGCTGCTCCGTGATATGGGCGTAAAAGTAGCAAAAACAGGAAGTGATACGTTCTCTTTTCAGGCGGATAATTTGAATCTGGCTTACCTGGAAAGCGATGAGTTCTTGGGACGCTGCTCCAAACTGCGTGGCTCGGTCATGTTGGTCGGTCCTTTGATTGCCCGTTTTGGGAAAGCAATGATTTCCAAACCGGGAGGTGACAAGATTGGTCGCCGGCGTTTGGATACCCATTTCTTGGGTATTCAGAAACTGGGTGCTTCGTTTGATCACGATGCTGCGAAAGGTCGTTTTTGTATTACTGCTGACAAGCTGAAAGGTACGTATATGTTGCTGGATGAGGCATCTGTCACAGGTACGGCCAATATTATTATGGCGGCAGTGCTGGCCGAAGGAGTCACCACGATTTACAATGCGGCCTGTGAGCCTTATGTACAGCAGTTGTGCCGGATGTTGAACCGGATGGGTGCCAAAATCTCGGGCATCGCTTCCAATTTGCTGACCATTGAGGGTGTGAAGAGCCTGAAAGGTTGTGCGCATACGGTGTTGCCGGATATGATTGAGGTGGGAAGTTTTATTGGCATGGCGGCTATGACGGCCAGTGAAATCACGATCAAGAATGTGTCGTATGAAAATTTAGGAATCATTCCCGACAGTTTCCGTCGGCTGGGTATTCAGCTGGAGCAGCGGGGCGACGATATTTATGTGCCCGCACAGGAACACTATCAGATTGATTCGTTCATTGATGGCTCTATCATGACGATTGCCGACGCTCCATGGCCGGGACTGACTCCCGACTTGCTGAGTGTGATGCTGGTGGTAGCTACCCAGGCCAAAGGAAGTGTGCTGATTCACCAGAAAATGTTTGAAAGCCGCCTGTTCTTCGTGGATAAGCTGATTGACATGGGGGCGCAGATTATCTTGTGCGACCCACACCGCGCCGTGGTCATCGGTCATGACCGTAACTTCTGTCTGCGGGGAGGCAATATGACCTCTCCGGATATCCGTGCCGGCATTGCTTTGCTGATTGCGGCTTTGGGAGCGAAAGGTATCAGCCATATCCATAACATTGAACAGATAGACCGGGGATACCAACACATTGAACAGCGACTGAGTGCGCTGGGAGCACGTATCACCCGTATAGAATAAGGTATGATTAGAAAAGAGGAAGTTTTTAAGATAGGAATCATCAACAAGCCGCATGGGGTAAAAGGTGAAGTCTCGTTTACGTTTACCGACGACATCTTCGACCGGGTGGATTGTGAGTATCTGATTCTGTTGCTGGACGGGATTCTGGTCCCGTTCTTCATCGAGGAGTATCGTTTCCGCTCCGATAACGTGGCTCTGGTGAAATTCGAGGGAGTGGATACAGCGGAAAAGGCACGTAGTTTTACCAACGTGGAAGTGTATTTCCCGGTGAAGTACATGGATGAGCAAGATGAAATCACGTCGTGGAATTTCTTCGTCGGATTTAAGGTACACGATGTGCATCATGGTGATTTGGGTGAAGTAGTGGATGTGGATGATGCTACGATGAATGTCTTGTTTGTCATAGAGAAGGAGGGGGAAGAACTGCTTTTGCCTGCTCATGAAGAGTTTATACTCAACATTGACAGGGAACAGAAACTTTTGACGGTAGACATTCCCGACGGTTTATTGGACTAAAAAGCTTGTGGCATGAAAAAGAAAGGGCGTAAGGCATTTTGGCGGAATATTAAGTTTAAATATAAACTGACCATCATTAACGAAAATACCTTGGAAGAGGTAGTAGGCATTCATGTGTCGAAGTTGAACGGATTCTCTGTATTGCTTGCTACTTGTACGGTAATCTTTCTTTTGGCTGCCATTATTATTGTGTTTACTCCTTTGCGGAATTATCTTCCGGGCTACATGAACAGTGAAGTCCGTTCGCAGGTGGTGACGAATGCACTGAAGGCTGATTCACTGGCAGATGCCTTGGAAAGGCAAAATAGGTATATCATGAATATACAGGATATCTTCAGTGGAAAGGTAAATGTGGATACCGTGCAGTCGATAGACTCATTGACCTCCATCCGGACGGCAGAATTGATGGGCCGTTCAAAAGAAGAGGATGATTTCCGGCGGAAATATGAAGAACGGCAAAAGACCGAATTGGCTACTGGAACGGAGGAACATGAATTGTCGGGACTGTTGTTTTTCCGTCCTACAAAGGGGATTGTAGTCAAGGATTTCTCTCCGGCACACCAACATTATGGAGTAGATATGGCGGCTGCCATGGACGAAAGTATCGTGGCTGCTATGGATGGTACGGTGATGCTGGTGGTGCAGACGCCCGACAAGGGTTTCCTGATTCAGATTCAGCATGAACAGAATTTTATTTCCATTTATAAGCATTGCGGCACTCCGAGGAAGAAGGAAGGCGACCGTGTAAAAGGAGGAGAAGTTATCGCATTGGCCGGAACGGAGGACGAAGGCAGACATGTGTCGCATGTGCATTTTGAACTGTGGCACGAGGGAGCTCCGATTGATCCGGCAAAATATGTTGTATTTTAAAGTTATGAAAAAACAGATTGCCATATTAGGTTCTACCGGTTCCATCGGTACGCAGGCTCTTCAAGTGATTGGGGAGCATCCTGATTTGTATGAGGTATATGCGCTTACGGCCAACAACAAGGTGGAGTTGCTGGCTGAACAGGCACGTAAGTTTCACCCGGAGGTGGTGGTGATAGCAAATGAAGACAAATATAAAGCATTGAAGGAAGCATTGGCCGACGAGCCGGTGAAAGTATATGCCGGAGCCGAGGCGTTGTGTCAGGTGGTCGAGTCGCAGCCCATCGACATCGTATTGACAGCCATGGTGGGGTATGCCGGCCTGAAACCGACTATCAATGCCATTAAGGCTGGAAAAATCATTGCTTTAGCTAATAAGGAGACCTTGGTAGTGGCCGGTGAACTGATTACCGGACTGGCTCGGCAGTATAAGACACCGATTTTGCCGGTGGATTCTGAACATTCAGCCATTTTCCAGTGTTTGGAAATTAACAATCCCGTACACAAGGTGATTCTGACGGCTTCGGGAGGACCGTTCCGTACGTTTACCATGGAGCAGTTGCAGACGGTAACCAAAGAGCAGGCTCTGAAGCATCCCAACTGGTCGATGGGAGCGAAAATCACGATTGACTCTGCGTCGATGATGAACAAAGGCTTTGAGGTGATTGAGGCCAAATGGCTGTTTGGAGTAACTCCTGCGCAGATTGAGGTGGTGGTGCATCCGCAGTCGGTGATTCATTCCATGGTGGAATTTGAAGACGGGGCGGTGAAAGCCCAACTGGGCGTACCCGACATGCGTCTGCCTATCCAATATGCCTTCTCGTATCCGAAGCGGGAGCATCTTTCGGGCGAGCGGCTGGATTTTGCCAAATACAATACGTTGACTTTCGAGAAACCAGACACGCAGCGTTTCCGCAACTTGGCACTGGCTTACGAGGCTCTGCACCAGGGAGGAAACATGCCTTGTATCGTGAATGCGGCCAATGAGGTGGTGGTGGCTGCCTTTTTGAAAGACCAGATTTCATTTTTGGGAATGAGTGACGTGATTGAAAAAGCAATGAATCGCGTACCTTTTATCCAGACACCTACTTATGGTGATTATGTGGCTACCGATGCCGAAACACGGCGTATTGCCGCAGAATTGGTGATTAATGGGATGAAATAAAAATCTAAATTATATAATATAAAGTAAGAAGTTAAGTAGAAATGGAAACATTTTTGATTCGTGCCCTTCAGTTGATTCTCAGCTTGTCGTTGCTGGTGATTATTCATGAGGGGGGACATTTTTTCTTCGCCCGCCTGTTCAAGATTCGGGTGGAGAAGTTTTATATATTCTTTGACCCTTGGTTTTCGCTGTTCAAGTACAAACCGAAGAACAGTGACACGGAATATGGAGTGGGATGGTTGCCGTTAGGTGGGTATTGCAAGATTTCGGGAATGATTGACGAGTCGATGGATACCGAACAGATGAAACAGCCGGCCCAGCCGTGGGAGTTCCGTTCCAAACCGGCGTGGCAGCGTTTGCTGGTCATGATAGGAGGAGTCTTGATGAACTTCCTGCTGGCCTTGTTCATTTATTCCATGATTCTGTTTACGTGGGGAGATCGTTACACGGCTTTGAGTGACATGACCATGGGCATGAAATTCAGTGAGCATGCGAAGGAAATCGGCTTTCGTGACGGAGATATTTTGAAGAGTGCTGACGGCGAGGAACTGACTCGTTTCAATATGGACATGATTCGCAGCATTGTGGAGGCTCGTGAGGTTACCGTGTTGCGGAAAGGACAGGAAAAGAAAATTCTGTTGCCGGAACTGAGCTTGCTGGATGTGGCAAAAGAGGATCCTCCTTTTGTGGATGTATTTTATCCAAATGTGGTCGATTCGGTGCTGCCGGGCGGAGGATTTGCCAAGGCAGGTGTTCAAAAAGGAGATTCTTTGTTGGCATTCAATGGAAAGACGATGACTTCATGGAATGAGTTCCTGGACAATATGGCAGATTTGAAGGCGAAAGCCGAATTGGATAAAAAGACATCGGCTGAGTTTACGTTGGTATATTCACGTGCCGGCGTGCGGGATACAGTTAAAGTCTTGACTGACGATAAGTTTAAGGTAGCGGCCATGGGAGGTTTGGTAGATTACAAACAACGTACGTTGACTTATGGATTCTTTGAATCCTTCCCGGCAGGAGTTACTTTAGGAGTAAATACCTTGAAAGGCTATGTGAATGACATGAAATATGTATTCACGAAAGAGGGTGCCAAGAGTGTGGGAGGTTTTGCCACCATTGGAAGTATCTTCCCGAAGGTATGGGACTGGCAGCGTTTCTGGGAAATGACGGCCTTCTTGTCCATTATTCTGGCTTTTATGAACATTCTGCCGATACCGGCACTCGACGGTGGCCATGTCTTGTTCTTGCTGTACGAGATTATCGCCCGCCGGAAGCCGAGTGACAAATTCTTGGAATATGCACAGATGGTGGGAATGTTCCTGCTGTTCGGCTTGCTTATCTGGGCCAACTTCAACGATGTGTTGAGGTTCTTGTTTTAGCGAAAGTTTCAAATGAAATAAAGACACAAGGGCACGGAGAAAGGTTTCTCTGTTCTTTGTGTCTTTTTTGTGTAATCCATCTAATAGAATAAAAGGAATGAGGAAGAAAATCCTATTGGCTGCTATTTTGTGTGGCGGCTTTTGCCTGACGGCAGTTTCTGGCGGGGGAGCGGAAGAGCGTCTGCCCGGTTATCTCCAGGCAGAAAAGTTTACCAAGAGTAAACTCGACAAGATGTTGTTTTCCACCATGGTCGACCCGCACTGGTTCCAGCAGGGAACGAATTTTTGGTTTGAGTATAAGACCAGCGAAGGGAAGTTCTGGTATGTAGTCAATCCCACTGCCAAACGCAAGGACTTGTTGTTCGACCGGGACCGTCTGGCTTCGCAGTTGACGGAGATTGTGCAGGATCCCTTCGAGGCACATCAGTTGCCCATTGCCGATTTGAAGGCGGGAGAAGACGGACATACCTTTACGTTCAAGGTGGTGTCAAAAGCCGACTCTACGTTCTATTTCTCGTACGACTATCCCACTCAGAAGCTGACATACCTGAAGGACAAGGAGAAAGAACCGGAGGAGGTGAACTGGGCTTCCGTATCGCCAGACGGACAGCGGGTGATTTATGCCAAAGATTGCGATTTGTATTACATGAGCATTGCCGATTACCGGAAGGCCCGGAAGAACGAGAAGGACAGCACCATCGTGGAGGTGCGCCTGACGAGTGACGGAACACCGGATTTCGGGTATGGCATTCCTTACAGCACGCTGAACACGGATACTTTGTGTAATGGCAAACGCCGGGGTGCGTGGGGATACTGGTCGCCCGACTCCAAGTATTTTGCAACCATCATTGCAGACCAGCGGAATGTGAAACCGCTGTGGGTCATCAATTCCATTGCAGAACCGCGTCCTACCTTGGAGACCTATAAGTATGAGATGCCGGGAGAGACCGGTATGCCGGAATATCATCTGTATTTGTTCGATGTGCAGGCGGGTACGCGGAAAGAAATCCGTACGGCAGCCTGGAAAAATCAGTCGATTGATTTGGAAGGAAAGCCGCTGGAACAGAAGCAGCGCGACAAGGAACTGATACCGCGTATCTGGCAGGGCGATAACCAACGTTTCTTCCTGACCCGCAGCAGCCGTGACTTGCATCGCATTGATGTATGTACCTATACTTTGGGCGAAGATTCCATTGTGCCGGTGGTAAAGGAACGGATGAATACTTATCAGGAAACTCGTCCTATTCATGTGCTGAATGGAGGAAAAGAGTTTATTCAGTGGAGTGAACGTGACGGTTGGGCACATCTTTATTTATACGATGACAAAGGAAACCTGAAGAACCGCATCACGGAAGGCCCTTGGCACGTAGAACGTGTGGTGAAGGTGGACGAGGCTACTCGTACCGTATATTTTGTAGCCAACGGACGTGAGAAAGGCGAGAATCCGTATTACGAGCATTTCTACAAGGTGAATGTGAACGGCAGTGGATTGAAACAGCTGACACACGGGGAGTTCTTCCACGATGTGGAGATGGACGATGAAGCCCGTTTCTTCGTGGATAATTATTCGCGTGCCAACACCATCCCTTGTGCGGACCTGCTGGACCGTAACGGCAACAAGGTGATGACGATACAGGAAAGCGATTTTTCTTCTTTGAAAGCAGCTGGTTACCAGTTCCCGGAGCCGTTTAAAGTAAAAGCAGCCGATGGAGTGACCGATTTGTACGGTATAATGTACAAGCCGTTTGATTTCGATTCTACCAAGGTTTACCCGATTATTGACTATGTCTATCCGGGTCCGCAGGTAGAAGCCGTGGATTATCCGTTCCGACGGATGAGTGTGCGTACCGACCGCTTGGCACAGGCCGGATTTATCGTGATTACCGTCGGACAGCGTGGCGGTCATCCTAGTCGTTCCAAGTGGTATCACAACTATGGTTACGGCAATATGCGTGATTATCCGTTGGCCGACCATAAGGCGGCTGTGGAGCAGCTGGCAGCGCGTTATCCTTTTATCGATATCACACGGGTAGGTATCCACGGACATTCCGGAGGCGGATTCATGTCGACTGCGGCCATCTGTCAGTATCCGGATTTCTACAAGGCTGCCGTATCATGTGCAGGTAATCATGACAACCGTATCTACAACCGCTGGTGGAGTGAGACCCATCATGGCGTGAAGGAAGAAATCTCTGAGAAGGGAGATACGACGTTTGCCTATAAGATTGCTACCAATCCAGAGATTGTGAAACAGTTGAAGGGCCACCTGATGCTGGTACACGGCGATATCGACAACAATGTGCATCCGGGAAATACCATTCGTGTGGTCAATGCCCTGATTCGGGCCAACAAACGTTTTGACATGCTGATTCTGCCGGGCCAGCGCCACGGTTTCGGCGACATGGATGAATATTTCTACTGGCGCATGGTGGATTTCTTCTCGAAATACCTGAAAGGAAAGCAGGAGGATTCGGTGGATATTCCCCAGCGATAACTCTTCATTATGTGAGATAACTTTATACAGCGGGAGGGCTTTGGGAGTCATTCCGCTGTTTTTTTTGTGGATACTTTCCTATTTGTGTGAATGGAATAAAGAATAAGGCTTTCTTTTTGTTCAGGCTTGCTAAATTTTATGCTTAATCAGCGAACCCCTCAGGTTTCTACGTTGAATCATGAAAACCGGGGATGTAGGGAGAAACATTGTTTTGCGAGGATGGATGGTGAGTGTTTGTCCTTCCAATAGTTGACGTATGGATACAAAAAAAGCGAGAGCTCATCGAACCTCCGCTGCCTTCCTAAAGAACCCCCATTTAAGGGTTCTTTTCATCTTCTTAATTTTTGTGTCTTTGTTATCCTTTCTACCTTTTCTTTTTACCAGAAGATATTCCAATACCTTCTCAAACCTAATTCCTGAAAACTTTTACCTTTAAAATCTAATACCTGTACTTAAAAATAATCTAATACCTTAATAGTCTAGCTAATACCTTAAATAAATTGCTTTTTACCTTTTTAGTCTCTCTAATACCTTATATATTTCTTTTTTCTTTTTACCTATCGGTTTCACAACCACACTGCAAAGGTAAATCTTTTTTTATTGACTGCAAGAAGTAGTACATTCTTTTTTTAATAAATAGTTGTTTTCATGATATAAATCAAGAAAAGGCATATTTTGCCATTTGTGTGCGGAAACGGAATCCCGTGTGCGAGAACGGTGATTTTTGTGCACGGTAACGAATGAGAAATAGGAAGAAAGTGATAAAATGAATGCCACATTTTTAGTTGCGAATTTATGAACTAAAAATGCGGCATGTGTCAAAAATGTGGGTAAGTCTTTATTTGAGTTTAAGAATCCGCTGGTTGCTGCTTCCACAAAAGTCGAGAAAAGGAGAATAGAGCGACTCGATGAAAGGACCGTCCACCAGCACATGGATGTAGGGGAGGAGTTCTTTGCGTTCCGGGTCCTGAAGGAGCTGTTCGTAGGTGTAGCCCGTATAGCACCAGATGTGCATTCCTGTGCGCTGGCTGATGGCTTTCAGTACCGGGAGAAACTCTTTCGGGTTGTAGAAAGGGTCTCCTCCCGAGAAAGTCACTCCGTCGAGCAACGGATTGGCATTGATTTCCTGAATCATCTGCTCCAGTACTTCCGGTGTGAGTGGTTTCCCGGCCCGAGGGTTCCAGGATTCCGGGTTGTGACAGCCCTTGCAACGGTGGCTGCATCCGGCCAGGTAGATGGAATACCGGATGCCCTCTCCGTCGACAATGGTTTCTGGATATGTATATAAATAATGTAACATCACTCGTAAAAAGGGTTATGCATGCTTTACACGGTCACGCTCTTCCGCCCGCTTGGCCGAGTTCCAACTGTTGAGGTCGCCTGTCAGGTAACCTGTGATGCGGCGCATGCGCAGGATGTTCTCCCCGTTACATACCGGGCAGCGGCTGTAGATAACTCCCTTGTAACCGCAGTCGTGGCAGGTGTCTACTGGATGGTTGATGGAGCCGTAGCCAATCTGTTCGTCGTGCATCACCTTGACAATCTTGGCGATGGCCTTCACGTTCTTCTGCGCTTCTCCATCCAGTTCCACGTAGGTGATGTGGCCGCCTCTGGTCAGGGCATGGAAAGGAGCTTCCCGCTTGATTTTCTCTACAATCGTAATCGGCTCCTTCACGTCCACATGGAACGAATTGACATAGTAGTCGCGGTCGTTCACTCCTTCGATGAGGCCGTATTTTCGTTTGTCCATCCGGGTGAAACGGCCGGAAAGTCCTTCTGCCGGGGTAGCCAGCACGGAATAGTTCAAACCGTATTTCTGCTTATAAGCCTCCGCTACTTTGTTCATTTCTTCTACGGCTGCATAGAGCGTTTCCCAGGCTTTCGGATTATGCCCGTGTCCCTGTCCGTAGAGTGCCACCATGGCGTTGTGCCCTCCGATGAAGCCGATGCCCAAGGTACCCTGGTTCAGCACGTCGCCCACCTCCTCATTCGGATGACGCTGTGCACCGCCTTTCCATACGTTGTTGCCCATCATGAACGGGAACTGCCGGGCGAGGGCCGTACGCTGGTATTGGTAGCGGGTGTATAATTGCTCGGCAATGAATTCCGCCATGGAGTGAACCGACTGGAGGAAGAATTCCTTGGCTTTTTCTAGACGATTTTCTGGAGTTTCGTCCACAAAAGCTTCCGCTTTGCGATGCGCTTCGATGGCCAGTCGCGGCAGGTTCATGGTCGTGAAAGAAAGATTGCCTCGTCCCAGTGAGGTCTTTTCTCCGTGCAGGTTCTCGAACACACGGGTACGGCATCCCATGGTCGCCAGCTCGTAGCGGTAGCGTTTCGGGTCGTCGGCCCGCCATTTCTCGTGCGTGTTGAAAGGGGTGTCCAGGAACATGAAGTTCGGGAACAACGCCTTGGCCGTGGTGCGGCAAGCCTGCAGGAAGAGGTCGAAGTTCGGACATTCGAAAGTCACCTTTCCTTCAAGGGCCGCTTCAAAGTCCTGCATGGCCAGCTGGTAGTCGGCATCGGAATAAGTCACCCCGTTTTTGACCTTGAAAATCTGAATCGGGAACACCGGTACCTCTCCGTGGTTGCCCAAGCCTTCGATGGTGGCTTTCAACAGTTCCTGAATGACCATTCTTCCCTCAGCCGAGGTGTCGGTACCGTAATTGATGGAACTGAAAACCACCTGGTTTCCTCCGCGGGAATGCATAGTGTTCAGGTTGTGGATGAAACCTTCCATGGCTTGGTGCGTGTCTTTGCGGGTCTGTGTCAGCGTCTTGCGCAACGCGTAGTCCAGTTCTTCCTGTGTCAGCGTAAGGCCTTGGTTTGCCAGAAAGCTGAGGTAAGTAGTACGTGTTTCTTCTCCGGCTTCGATGCCCTGGAAATGCGTACGTATGCCTTTGAGGATTTCTTTTTCGTCGGTTTCTATTCCCTTGAGGTCGAACAACAAGCTGAGGAGTGTGGCCAGGATTTTCTGGAAACTCTTCAGTACCCCTTTGGCCATGAAGAAGTCGAAGGCCGGAATAGCCTGTCCTCCATGCTGTTCGTTCTGGTTGGTCTGGAAGATGATGGTGGACAGGGTAGCATAGCTCTGGATGGACTGCGGCGTACGGATGCTGCCGTTTTTGGTATGGAAACCCCGTTCGAATAGGTCGTCCAGGTCGTACTGGATACAAGTCGTCGTTTTAGTGGGGTAATAATCTAGGTCGTGAATGTGGATGTCGCCCAGCTGGTGTGCCTCGGCATACTGCTTGGGTAGCAAATATTTGTAGGTGTAATCCTTGGTGATTTCAGAAGCGAACGTCATCATCTGTCCGGCCGGCGTATGACTCGACATGTTGGCGTTGCTCAGGTTCACATCGTTCTTGTCGATGGCCACGATGCCGTCCATGATGTGCTTGATACGCGTCTTACGCTCCCGTTCAGTGTTACGCCACTGGCGGTAGATAATGTATTTCTTGGCCACCTCCGGCTGTACCTTCATCAGTTCGTTTTCCACGAGGTCCTGGATATCTTCCACCCCGATGGTCTGTTGGGTGAAATGCGACACTACCTGCCGGGTGATACCTTCTATTTCCTCCTCCTGGAAGTCGATGCCGGTTGCCTTGAACGCTTTACCGATGGCATTGGTGATTTTGGCGGCCGAAAAGTTCTCCTGCTTTCCGTCGCGCTTGATGATACGGATTTCTGTCAGATTCATTTTTCTGTAAATTAAAGAGTGAGACATAAATTTAGGCTTTCCCGGGCAGGTCTTCTGACTGATCTCTCGCCGTAGACGCCTTCCCATGAGTGGGCTCACAGTGGCTTGCAGAGCGTGTCACGGTTTCCACAAGAATCACAGCAGCAGGTACTGTCGCCGATTTGCACGGCATTCCCTTTTGAAACGGTTAAGTTACCTTCGGAAAAGTGAGACAAAGATAGACGTTTGGGAGGAAAATAAAAAATGAGAATTTAGATGAGTCTCTAAATTTGGAGAACTTTTCCAGCGTAAATTAGGTCTACAGCATACTGTGGATGTGTATTTTGGTAAACTGTAATTTATACAGGTTTTTGAATATTGGAAACTTCCGGATTATTCCTTAGTTTAAGAGAGGAAGGAAATAGGAGAAGAAAAAGTCTCTCACAACCTCCGGCAGCAGCCAGCATACGGGGGTTGTGAGAGATGGGCAGATTATTTCTTTTCAGGCAGGTTGACCGGTTTCAGGCCCATCTGCTCCGCTTTCTTCAGCATAAAGTCGAAGGCCGCATCGTGTTCGTTCGGAATCACCCCGTCGAGAATGGCGTCCTTGATGGAACTTTTCAGGCTGCCGATTTCACGGCAAGGCTGGAGGTTGAACACGTGCATGATTTCAGCCCCGTCTACCGGCGGCTGGAAGTTCCGGATACGGTCTTTCTCTTCCAAATCCTTCAGTTTCTGGCGCACCAGCTTGAAATTGTCCAGGAAGCGCTGTTTGCGGGCTTCGTTCTTCGAGGTGATGTCGGCCTCGCAGAGCATCATCAGGTCGTCGATGTCGTCGCCGGCCTCAAACAGCAGACGGCGGACCGCTGAATCGGTCACTTCCTCGTCGGCAATGACGATGGGGCGCATGTGCAGTCCCACGAGCTTCTGCACGTATTTCATCTTTTCGTTCATCGGGAGTTTCATTTTGCGGAAAATTTCCGGAATCATCTTTTCCCCGATGAAATTATGATTGTGGAAAGTCCATCCCGCCTTGGGTTCCCAGCGTTTCGTTCTCGGTTTGCCGATGTCGTGGAGCAGGGTCGCCCAGCGCAGCCACAGGTCATTGGTCACTTTGGAGATGTTGTCCACCACTTCCAGGGTATGGTAGAAATTATCCTTGTGCCCGCGTCCGTTGCGTACTTCCACTCCTTGCAGAGCCACCAGTTCCGGGAAAATCAGTTCCAGCAGTCCGCAGCGGTCCAGGTCGATAAACCCTTTCGACGGAACCGGCGACAAGAGTATCTTGTTTAGTTCGTCGGCGATGCGTTCGCGGGAGATTATCTTGATGCGGTCCTTGTTGCGTTCCAGTGCCGCAAAGGTCTCGTCGTCGATGTAGAAATTCAGCTGTGTGGCAAAGCGGATGCAGCGCATCATGCGCAGCGGGTCGTCGCTGAAGGTGATGTCCGGGTCGAGCGGTGTACGGATGGTCCGTTCCTTCAGGTCATCCAGTCCTCCGAACGGGTCCACCAGCTCTCCGTAGCGGTCCTTGTTCAGACAGACCGCCATGGCATTGATGGTAAAGTCCCTCCGGTTCTGGTCATCTTCCAGCGTACCGTCTTCCACCACGGGTTTGCGGCTGTCGTGGCTGTACGATTCTTTCCGTGCCCCCACGAACTCCACTTCCGTGTCCTTGAATTTGACTTGTGCCGTACCAAAATTCTTGAATACGGATATATGAGCACCTCGTCCCAGCTTCTTCCCGAAAGCCTGTGCGATTTCAATTCCGCTTCCCACTACCACTACGTCGATGTCTTTGGAAGGCCGGTGCAGGAAGATGTCTCTCACGTATCCTCCCACCACATAACATTCCAGTCCCAGCTCATCGGCTGTTTCCGAGATCAGTTTGAAAATTCGGTCGGTGAAGTGTTCTTTTAATTCCATTCGATGTATCTTTTTCAATTTGCCTGCAAAGGTACAAAAAATCCTGTGAAATTCTGCACCGGCCTTTATTGTGGCGTGTGGAGGTAGAAGGAAAAACGTCAGGGCGTTTAGGTGAAGACCTTTCTGTAATTTGTAGGGTTTCCGTATGCAAGCCGTATGTTTCCCGTTGCAGAACCGTACGTTTCGCTGTCGGGAAACGTACGGTTTCGGAAAGGAAGACCTTGAAAATGCGGTGAAAAAAGAAAAAATGTGCGGAAGAGTTCCGGAAAATAGTTGTATTTTTGCCGCTATAGAATCATGTATAAACGTATGAAAAAGATAGGATTATTGATTTTTCCCATGGCGGTGGCACTGTGTGGATGCCAGAGTGACGAAAAGCGTGCCGGCGAATTGTTCCAGCGTGCAGAGACGGCATACGCTGCCGGTGAGTATAGTTTGGCCAAGTTGCAGATTGACAGCATCCGGAACCTGTATCCCAAGGCTTTTGAGGTGCGGAAAGCCGGCATCAAGCTGATGCAGCAGATTGACCTTGCCGAGCAGACCAAGACCCTGACTTATTTGGACAGCATGATGACAGTGAAGCAGGCTGCCCTCGATTCTATTAAAGGGAAGTTCGTGTTGGAAAAAGATACCGCCTACCAGGAAGTAGGCAATTATTTCTATCCCACGCAGGTGGTCGAGAAAAACATCGGTCGGTCGTTCCTACGTGCACAGGTGAGCGAGCAGGGCGAGATGTCGCTGACCTCTATTTATTGCGCCGGGGGAAGTATTCATCATACGGCAGTGAAGGTGAGTGTGGACGATACGTTTGCCGAGACTCCGCAGTCGGTCGACAGCTATGAGACTACCGATTTGGGTCGTCCGGTGGAAAAGGCCGACTACAAGTTGGGGCAGGATGGGGGCGTTATTGCATTCTTGGTGGCCAACCGTGACAAGAAGAACATCCGTCTGGAATTTATCGGCGACCGCAACTACAAGACCGTGATGCGTCCGGACGATGTGAAGGCCGTGGCCGAGTTGAGCGAGCTGGCCCGTGTGCTTTCTGCGATGGAGGAAATCAAGAAAGAGCAGAAGGAAGCCAACCTGAAAATCAAGTTTGTAAAGCGGAAAATGGAAGAGACTCCGGAAGAATAACGTTTTCGGAAAAATAAGGGATGAGGGTGTGTCAAAATGCATACCCTCTTTTTTTATGACAACGCCCCGACTTTCCCAAGCCGAGGCATTGTTATTACCTAAAGATTTTGTATCTTTA